>CAZYZZ010000088.1:0-5047 GCA_964651995.1 Microcaldota archaeon | reverse complement strand
TACTGATGAAGGAATATAAAACAATCAACGAAATTGCAGGTCCGCTTCTCTTTGTCAATGATGTTAGCGGCGTAGGTTACAACGAAATCGTTGAAATCATGGTCCCTGGAGGAGAAAGAAGAAAGGGCCAGGTTCTTGATGTTTCAAAGAACACTGCAGTTGTGCAGGTGTTTGGTGGAACAGAAGGTATCAGTACAACACAGACAAGCGTCAGGTTCCTTGGAGAGACAATGAAGCTTGGACTGAGCTCTGACATGCTTGGAAGGGTTTTCAACGGTCTTGGTGAGCCAAGGGACAAGGGGCCAAGGATCATACCAAAGGAAAAAGTGGACATCAACGGTCTTCCTATCAATCCATTCTCACGAGAATCACCAAACGAATTCATCCAGACAGGTGTTTCAACTGTTGACTGTATGAACACGCTTGTCCGTGGTCAGAAGCTTCCTATCTTCTCAGGTGCAGGTCTTCCGCACAACCAGCTGACAGTCCAGATTGCACGTCAGGCAAAAGTTAGGGGAACCGGAGAAAAGTTCGCGGTTGTATTTGCCGGTATCGGTATTACTCACGAAGAAGCTTCGTTCTTTATGAGAGACTTTGAAAAAACAGGAGCACTTGAAAACGCCGTATTGTTCCTGAACCTTGCAGATGATCCTTCTGTCGAGCGTATCATTACTCCAAGGCTTGCTCTGACAACAGCAGAATATCTTGCTTATGAGATGGACATGCATGTTTTGACCTTGATTACGGACATGACCAACTACTGCGAGGCTTTGCGTGAAATTTCTTCAGCAAGGCAGGAAGTTCCAGGAAGAAGAGGATATCCAGGGTACATGTACACTGACCTTTCTACGATCTATGAAAGAGCAGGAAGGGTCAAGGGCAGCAAGGGTTCTGTTACGCAGATTCCGGTCCTTACAATGCCTGGAGACGACAAGACACATCCTATTCCAGACCTTACAGGATACATTACTGAAGGTCAGATTCTCCTTAGCAGAGATCTTCACCGAAAGAATATCTACCCGCCGGTAGACGTTCTTCCATCGCTATCCAGGCTTATGAACTCTGGTATCGGCGGAGACAAGACAAGAGAAGACCACAAGGGAGTCTCAGACCAGCTTTATGCAGCATATGCAAATGGACGTGACCTTCGAAGCCTTAGCGCTGTTGTAGGTGAAGAGGCATTGTCTGCAACTGACAGGAAATTCCTGAGGCTTGCAGATGAGTTTGAAAAGAAATTCGTAACCCAGGGAGCATATGAAAACAGGGAAGTGGAAGATACCCTTGGAATTGCATGGGATCTGCTTTCGATTCTGCCTGAGGAAGAGCTCAAGAGGGTCAAGAGAGAGCACATCAAGAAATACCTGCCAGAGCAGCAAGAAAAAAAGGAGTAGAACAGAGGGTTTTAGATGGGAGCAAATGACGTCAATCCAACGAGGATGGAATTGATTAAAACCAAAGATAGGATAAAGCTGGCCCAGAAAGGCCACAAGCTCCTAAAGCAGAAAAGAGATGCCCTTATCCTTGAGTTTTTCAAAATCCTCAAAAAGGCACAAGACCTACGCGGAGAGCTCTCTGAAAAAATGGGAAAGGGATACAAGTCACTTGCCCTTGCCGAGACATACCACAACATGCAGGAGCTCTCCAAGGTATCCCAGGACCTTCGAAAGGACATCACAGTAGATGTGGAAGTCCGAAACGTCATGGGCGTAAAGATCCCCAACATTGCAACTGGAGACATGGACAAGACTCATTTCCTTGACATACCGACATACTCTGTTGCAGGAACAAGTGCCAAGATAGATGCTGCTGTTGAAGACTTTAGCGAAATCCTTGAGATGGTAATCAAGCTTGCAGAAACAGAAACTGCAATGAAAAGGCTGATAATCGAGATTGAAAAAACAAAGAGAAGGGTCAATGCCCTTGAATTTGTTGTCATGCCAAGGCTGGAAGACCAGAAGAGGATGATCACATTCACTCTTGAAGAGATGGAGCGAGACAGCTTTGTTTCACTAAAGGCAATCAAAAGGCGGCTTGACAAGGAAAAGAAGGAAGCTGCCGCCTGATTTTTACATTTACTCGTTTATCGACGTAAAAAACTGGTTTTAGAAAAAACATATGGTACATCTTTTTAATTATTTTGCTATTTTAATTTAGTTGATGAATTACCAAGCAGCCAGAAAAAATAATGCATCAGCTTTGCGAAGACCAGCTTTGCGAAGGATTACAACAAAGCCCCCAAGATCAGGAACAAGGCCAAGGACCAGACCGGGCCAGATTGAAAGCATAATTGTACGAGACATGAAATCAGTCAAGGAGGCACTTCAAAAGCGCAGAACAGAAAAACTGGTTGAGAGAGTGATGAAAGAGCCTGGACTTCTCAAAATATTCGGAGGATGCCTGAGTGATGAGAATATTCTGGTAAAGCAGGCAACAGCAGATTTCTTCATAGATGTTGCAAAGGCAGGCGGAGACATTTCAGATGTCGTGCCTGAGCTTACAGCAGCACTCCTGGACTGCACAGTAAAGAGAAAGGCAGCAACTGCCCTAGTACTTCATTACATTGCAAATGGAAAGATCAGAGAGGCATATACGCTAATTAGAAGCTCTGACGGACTTGTAATGGCAGGAGCGCTCTCTGCAATCTAATTTCGGTTTTGGGCGAAGCAAAAAAGCAATGGTTTAAAATAATCCAGTTAAAGCCTAGTTTATGATGCTAATTGCATCCAGACTAGGTGATAACTTATGAGTAAGGAAGATAATGAATGCAAGATGGGAGTTGTGATTGTAGCTGCTCTTCTGATTGCACTTGGAATGGTTGGAAGCGCTTATCTGCTTTCAACAGTAGATTATTCGCCAAAGTTGAATGTATCTGACATTACTTCAACGCCAAATGTATATGTATCGAGCAATCCTCCAGAGCACGTATTGAGTGTTTCTGGAACTGCATCTGAGATGGTTGCTCCTGATTTGCTCACTGTCCAGCTCCGAATCGAGACAGAAGCTGTAAATGCTAAGGATTCCCAGGCAGACAATGCAGAGATAAATGAAGAGCTCCTCACTGAATTGAAAGCTCTTGGCATATCTGAAGAGGACATAAAGACAGCATCATACAGGGTTGATCCTGTTCAAAACAGGACAAAGAAATGTGATGACTATTATGACTGTACCTACAGCTACGTGGTTGTCGGATACAAGACAGTTCACACATTGAGTGTAGAGACAACTGATCTTGATCTTGGCGGAGATATTGTAGATACGGCAGTCGGCGTTGGCGAAAATGATGTTCTTGTTGATTATATCTCATTCTCCCTGCAGGATGAGACAAGAAGGGAACTTCAGAAGTCACTGTTGAAACTTGCCGGAGAGCAGGCTGAGGAAAAGGCAGAAAGCATTGCAGCAGGCCTTGGAACAACACTTGGAAAGGTCGTCTCAGCAGGCGAGTCTTTCTACTACCCGCAGCCATACTATCGCTCATACGACTATGGAATGGCAATGGCAGAATCAAGCTACGCACCAACTGTTCTCTCTGCAGGCGAAGTTGAAGTCAGCGCAACTGTCAGCGCAGGATATGAACTAAACTAATTTTTTTCTTTTTTTCTGTATCCTCCTGGGGGGATACTCATCTTTTTATAGATCAAAAGTTACAATTAGTGTGCTCTAGTGAGTCCCAGGTCATTGTAATGAGAAAAAAATACAGAAGTATTGCTCAATCTTCCAGAAGCTCTACCAAGGAGCCTCTAGCCGAAGGCTTGCAGATCATAGTGCCTATAGATTCCCAGGGAAGAAGATTATTGAGAAAGATGCCTGATGAGGAACTTGTCGCTTATGCCAAGAAAATAATGAAAGAGAATGGAGTAGTTGGGAGGTTTGAATTGAGAAACACTGACCGAGGATTGTATTATGTTCTAAGAAAAAAAGGATTGCTAGACAAAGTTGGCTTTGAGGAGAGAAGAAGACAATGGGATAAGGTAAGTGATGCTGAGATCGTTGAGATTGTAAAGAGAGTAATGAAAGATAGAAAAATCTACGGGAAAAAAGAGCTGCGCAAGGTTGATAGTGGACTATACGACATTCTGACAAAAAGAGGATTGATCGGTGATGTGGGATTTGCCAGAAAACGAAGATCATGGACCAAGATGAGCGATGAAGAGATAATAGAGCTTGCAAGAAAACTGATGGAAGAAAATAAGATAAGTGGAAAAAAGGAACTGAGAGACATAGATGGTAGTTTGTATCAGGTTTTGACGAGAAGAGGATTACTTGATGATATTGGTTTTGTACGCAAGAAAAGATCTTGGATTGGAATGAGCGATGATGAGATTGTTGAAGCTACAAGAAGGTTTATGAAAAGAAAAGGAATCAGATGGAAGAAGGATTTGGAAAAGGCAGATAGAGGCTTGTATGAGGTTTTGATAGAGAGGAAATTGCTGGGTAAGATTGCGTTTGATGAGAGATACAGGTCATGGAGAGATATGAGCGATGAAGAGATTGTTGAATATGCAAGAGAGCTAATGGAACGGGAAGGGATAACCGGAAGAAAAGAGTTATATTTTGCTGATAGAGGAACATATAATATTTTGAGAGAAAGAGCACTCATAGATCGTGCATTTGCAAGGATTGACGAGCAAAGGAATAATCATGCAAGAGACGCAGTGATAGATGCTTTAGATGCATTTGGCGCTGCAAATGACAACAGTTCTTCGGAGGATGATGTCGCATGAGAAAACTGCAGAAGCCTCTGGTTGCAGAAGCAAAGACTTCGAAGAAAAAACCATTAGCTGAAGGCCTGCAGATTGAAGTGCCTACAGATTCCCAGGGAAGAAGATTGTGGAGTAAAATGAGTGATAAGCAGATTACTGAATATGCAAGGAGAGTGGTGGGAGAGAAAGGGATAATCGGCAGAACAGAGTTGTCAAAGGCAGATACTGGACTGTATCAGGTTTTAAGAAAAAAACAATTACTAGATAATGTTGGTTTTGAGGAGAGATATAGATCTTGGAGAGATATGGAGGATGAGGAGATTGTTGAGCTTGCAAGGAAACTAATG
>CAZYZZ010000087.1:0-5079 GCA_964651995.1 Microcaldota archaeon | reverse complement strand
CCAGTCAGTTGATATTGAACTGATAAAGGCAATTGGACTTTTCCTAAACGACAGCATAATTTATGGGATAGTTCTGCTGGTACTGGTTATTCTGGGCGAAAAGGAGAATAAAAAAAGGAAAAAGGTCATTCTGGCAATAGCAATTGCGATCATAGCTGGCCTTATAATAAAGGAAACAATGGCATTTGACAGGCCATGCATTGGAGAGGATTGGTGTCCTGAGAGCTATTCATTCCCAAGCACTCATGCTGTTGCAGCATTTGCTCTTATGACGGCATTTATACGGAAGAAGTTGTTCCCGGCATATCTCCTGTTTGCATTGTTTGTATCATTTACGAGGATTAATCTTGGCGTCCATTTGTTCTGGGACATTGCAGCAGCGCTCCCGATAGCGCTTATCTCCTACTACATAACATTGATTGTGATTGACAATGAAGGAAGAAATTGAAAGGCAGCTCATGCATTTTCTGGTTGGGATAGTAGCTATTCTGCTTCTGCTCTACGTAGGGCGTGAATTCATGATTGCTGCTGTTTTCTTTATTGTGATAATCGGGATGCTTATCATAAATATCAGGACCCTTGGTGCAAAAATAGCGCTTGTTGAGTGGTTCATCAAAAGATTTGAGCGAAAGAACATAGGCCTTGGCGGATTCGGCTCAGCATGCTATGCTATCGGCGCTCTGATTCCGCTTGCCTTCCTCCACAGCCCAAGCGAGATTGCAGCGGTCATCTTCATCCTTGCAATAGGAGATGGGGCTTCGACAATAATAGGAATGAGGGGAAAAAATAAGATCCCATATAACAAAGAAAAAACATTTGAGGGGACTGCTGCATTTTTCATAGCATCACTTCCGGCATATTTCTTTGTTGGAGAGGCCATAATCCCTCTTGCCGCAGTAGCTGCAGTAGTTGAAAGTCTTCCTCTTAGGCTGGATGATAATCTCACAGTTCCGGTAGCATGTACCATATTCTTCCTGGTGAGCCTATGATAATATTATTTACATCAAAAAACATTGCAAGCAGAAACATTGCACAAAAGCTTATACAGAACCATGGATTTGCAGAGAGCGGGGAAAACAGATGGAAATTCGGAGAAACAGAGATGATTGAAACAAATGCAGAGACTGTCCTTGATGTACCGACTGATTTTGATACTGATCTTATCCTTGTTTTGAGCACGCACAAGAGCAAGGCAGGAGGAAAGATGCTGACAGCGCATTTCCCAGGGAACTGGAATGATGCAAAATTCGGAGGAGACCCGAAAACACTGAACACTGCTTATGGAAGCAAGCTGAAACTGCTGATAAGAGAGCTGCAAAAAGCAAACAAAGACCTTGATTGGCCCCTGTTCATTGAGGCAGACCACCATGGGCCAACATGCAAGGTTCCCATAATGTTTGTTGAGATTGGAAGCACAGAAGAGGAATGGAACAATGAAGAAGCGGCAGAAGCTGTTGCAGAGGCAGTATCTGAATTTTTGAAAAAGGATGAGAGATTTGAAAGCGTGTTTGGAATCGGGGGCGGGCACTATTCAAGGGAATTCACGAAATTGCTTCTGGAAACAGAACTTGCTGTTGGCCATGTTGCTCCGAAATATGCAATTGACGGGCTTGATGAAGAGGTATTTCGGCAGGCGCTTGAGAAGAATGTTGAAGAGATCAAGAAGGTAATCATACTGAAAAAGGAGACAAACAGCTCACAGAAGAAGAAGATAATTGAACTTGTGGAAAAATATGGATTAACGTATGAGCTTATCTAAAACCACGCACATTTTTAAGCATGGAATGAGAGTAATTATCATGGAAGAAAAAGAATTGCCTTTCAGACCAAATGAAACTCCGGAAATCCTTGGCACTGTTCTTGCCAGAGGACCTCTTGAGTAATTATCTTGTTATCCAGAAATTTATAAATGTCAGAAGAAGCAGCACTGCCAGAAATCCAAGGCCTATTTCAAGATGGGATAATTCTCCTTTGTTAAACTGGGCACTTGGCCTTGTTATCGCAGGATCATACTCCCCGCTCTGGGTTTTGTTTCCGTCATAGGAAAGCATCCTGCTCAGAAGCTTTACTTCGTAATCAGACTCTCCAAGGAAGCTATCAGCAACAAAGAGGCTCAGGTTATTTTCACCGATTCCGGAGTAGGTATGATTGAATTCATAGATGAATGAAAATGAATGGTTGTATGATTCAAGAGGAAGGGGAGTTGAAATATTCCTGCTCTCTGACCAGTCTGTTGCATTTGTAAGATTTGAATATATGCTTACAATCCCGAACCTGTCAGCAGTTGTATTAAACTCGCGAAGAGTTCTGCTTTTGGTCTGGTTTCCGTTCATGGAAGTGTTTGCAAGGTAGATCGGACTCTGGGAGAGGACAATGACATTGAACTTGTTGTTTCTAAACCACTGCTCATGGAGAATCGGAGAGCGGAGGAAGAAAAGCTTGTTTTCTCCTGCAACAAGGAAGGATTGGTTGAGCGAATAGGAGATATTGGCTGTTTCATTGAAATAAGTGCTCGCTCCGCAATCAAACCCGCTTCGGTCATCGAATTGATAATTGAAAAGGACATCGCCGTCAATAGAGACATTGAGAAGGTCCATGCCAGAAGAATTGCGCATCGCATCGCGAACCGAAAGGGGAACCTCGACAATGTTTGAGGAAAAGGAAACAGATTCATTTACATCCTTGAAGGTGAATGTGACGTTCATATCATAGTCAACAGAAGATTGGTTGACAATTTCAGCACAGCTATCCTCATCAAAATCACACCGCCAGGCATACTGCGCACCTCCTATAAGCCATTCATAGGTACAATAAAAATCAAGATAGCCGTCTGCAGGTATTGCGCGAAGGCCTCCGGCATCATAGCCGCGTGCTGTGATAACTGCAACGTCGGCCATTGGATAGGTCATATTGTCAAGCAGAAGGTTCATGCCCACAATTTCAATGCTTGATGAAACGGAGATATTCCTTGCAGAAGAATTTCCAAAAGTAACAAGAAAGGAGGAATTCTTTGCAATCGATTCATTGTACAGGTCTTCCAGGGTTGCGCCAGTATCAGTATTATTGTCCATGATATTGCCTATCTGAGGCTGGGCAAATGCAAGTGAAGAAAAAAGAAGCAGAAGAATAAGCCTCATAGGACATCGCTGAGCCTGTCGATTGGAACGAATTTCAGCATGTTATTGGCTTGCAGGATTTTGATTTTGGACTTCTCTCTGCTGCTCAGGCAGGACAAAATCCTCTTAACCTCAGAAGAATCATCGACAATGACTATTCCTTTTTTGCTAAACTTCTGGCCAAAGAATCCAATCTCAAAATCCTTTGTGACAAACTTCTCACCATCATCAGTAAACATTGTGCCGCTTTCAATGAGCTTTTCCCTTGCCATTCTTCGCAGGGTGTTTCGTTTGACATCACCTTCTCCTTTGAGCTGGTAATAATCACGATGGCCTTCAATAGCCCCTGATGTTACCAGTTTCTTGAGGATCTCCTCCACATTTCCTTCAGTGACATCTGCCCCGTTTGTAAGGTAGCGCTTGAGGGACATGGAAAACTCATGCGGAGTGAGCGGAGACTTGCCAAGGCGCATGTCTGCCCTGATTTTTTTGAAGCTTTCGATTGTCCTGCTAAGAGGAACCCGGATCTCCTGCCGGATTGTTGTTGCACTGTCTCCAAAGCGAAGCCGGTATCTTGGTTTGCGGGTAAATCTTGCTCCAAAGTAAACAACAAGAACTATCACAAGGCCTGGAAGCCCATAGGTTAGGTATATGTCAAAGAAGCCTTTCTGATCATTGATGTAATGGTATGGAATGTCAGAGCCCAGAAGCTCGATATGGAATACGTTTTCTCCCTGGTCAAGCTTTGCAACTACAACCAGCTGTCCGCCGCTTATGTAGAATTTTTGTTTCTCTGAGTCTCCAAGACCGACATATGCTTCAGTATCCTGGACAGGCTCCCCGTCAATGAAGATATCAAATACATAAGTGACTCCCTGCCTTGAGACAAGATCTATCTGCAGATCCTGGATATGGTAAATGCCGCTTGCAATTTCCTTATCATTGTCTTCAACTGAGATTATGTAGTCTCCAGGCTCGTCATATTTCATTTTTTTGATAAATACATTATCGTCAGTTACCCTTCGCAGGAATTCTTTTTCGATTACCTTTCCGTCTTTTTTGATTGACATTGTAGCGGTTCCGACTGTCTTATTCAGGTCGAATTCAAGGGTGGATCCGTGCCACATGAAAGATGATGGCGGATCAGGGTAAAGGCTTTGCTGGGTGAATTCCAGCTCACCTGAATCAGTAATTCCATAGAGCTCGCCATCAAGCTCATAGATAAGGCGCATGTAAGTGGCGTTTTCCATAGGCAGGGTGATTGTTGTTATTCCTGATTCTTCTACATCCATAGTCGAATTGGACTCAAGGGCCCACTGCTGGTAGAGGATCATCTCGGTCAGCGACACATTGTCTGCTGCAATGAAATCATCAAGGGTCCCATCATACTGGATGATTCGCTCCTTCTTTTCATCGGTAAGAGAGTCATACCAGTTCTGGCGCTTGATGCCCTTGCTCAGAAGAAGGTCCTTCTCGCCGATGTAGATTATGGTTCCGTTTGAAGTTCCAAGCTCCAGGTTGAATAATGCATATGAAGGAATTGCGCCTGTTGGAATGATGTAGATGCCTTCGCCTATTGAAGTCTCGTCAGTGATTGTAAGGGAATAGCCATATTTCTCAAGTTCGCGAAGATCGTCGATAAGAGTTGGAAGAGAATTTGCATTGATAGACCTGCTGTCATTGATGACAAAGACTTTTTTGGTTGGTTTTTTATCATAGCCAAGTGCAGTTATGTTTCCGCTTCCTCGATAATCAAATACTGCATAGGCATTATCCGCAGCAGTTCCAAGCTCAGTCACCTCGAATGCAGGAGGAGACTGTTCTGCAACAGGACTTATTTCAACATCAGAGAGGAATAATACTGCAAGAGTGCCGACTAGGCCAAGGAATATCAGGGCCAGGACTACGACAAGTCCGATTATAATAGTTTTTAGCTTCATACATCCAACCTTGCGGATATAAG
>CAZYZZ010000086.1:0-5139 GCA_964651995.1 Microcaldota archaeon | reverse complement strand
AGATCGAAACTGCAATTGCAGACGGAGAATTCCTTGTTGAAACGCAATACCAGGACCCGACAATGCCGCAGAGGATGTATATTGAAACTGTTTTTGATGCGGTTGTAGGTATTTTGAGGGATCCGAAGCTTTCTGAGACAAACCAGAATGCAATGGTTCTGATGAAGCAGCTCACGACATTCGGAGTTGCTCCAGGCCCAATGGAAGAGCTGATCGACAGCTATGACTTTAGAAAGGTCAGGAGGAACATTGCCAATGCAATGGTTCACGCGCTTGTTTTCGGAGATGAGAAGGTCCAGAAAATGGCAGCATCTGCACTTGAAAAAATCTGTGCCAGGGAAGATGATATCAGCAAAAGCACATTGAAGATTCTTGATCGGGTTGCAACAAGACACAGAGACGATAAGGGCAGCATGAATGAGACCGGATCAAGGATTCGCGCGCTTGTTGAAAAGATCCAGAAAAGCAAGTTCGGAAAAAGCCTTCCGCCTCCACTGCCGCCAAAGGCACGCTTTGAGAGGCAGGCAAAGCCACGCCAGCATGCTTAAAAGTAGTCTTGGATAAAACTATTTACATGGCAAAGAGCCGAATTCTGAAAAAGAATGATAAGGCATACTTAGAGCTACCGCCGGAATTCGAAAAATGCAGCGAAATCGAGATAGTCCAGATAAGAAATGGAGAATATTTCATCAGCGCGGCCTCAGAGAAAATCGATGAAATTGAAGCGGCTGTCCTGCAGAAGCTGCTCTCAATACGCTTTGAAAAAAGAGTGCCGGACCATGTAAAGACAGTGCTTACAGAAGCAGAACAGCTTATTTTGAAAAAACTTGAGGAAAAGAAATTCGTGACCCTCTATAGAAGCAAGAAATACCCAAATGGAGTATATAATATACAGAATGACATCTATCCGATGATCAGGGGAAGGAGCGCAGCAAAGGCGCCTGAGCCTGCAAAAAAAACAGGGATACTTGCAGACGGATTCCTGACACTGAAGGACAAAAACGAAGCATACAGGCTGTCGCAGAAGCTGAGTGCAGAGATGAAGAGGGGAGATGTAATCGGAGTAAAAGGTTTTGACGGAAGATTCTACGTGGTTACAAAGGAATACCTGGAAAAGTCGCAGAAATCAATCGAGTCTGTCTTAAAGGAAGAAAAAGATGTTGCATCAATTGCAAAGGAAACAAAGCTTGATGTCGAAGGATGCGGCGCGGTGCTGAGACTCATGGCTGAGGCTGGAGATGTTCTGGAAAAAACAAAGGGGCGCTTTGCACCTGTCTAAAGGGAGATCCGATTGATGATCAAAGATGAAATCCACGGAACAATCGAATTCAGCGACCTGGAAGAGAAGATAATTGACAGCAGGCAGTTCCAGAGGCTCAGGAGAATAAAGCAGATGTCTGTAACAAACCTTGTTTATCCTGGGGCAAACCATAGCAGGTTCGAGCACTCGATTGGAACTGCGCACCTCTCTTCACTGATTGCAAAAAGGCTTGATTTTGATGGTGAGCAGATAAAGAAGGTGAAGCTATATGGCCTTTTGCATGACATAGGACATACCCCATTTTCGCATGAGGGAGAGCATGTGCTGAGAAATCATGTAGGTGACCATGAAAAGCTTGGCGAAAAGAAAATACTGCATGGGGAAATTGCAGACATTCTCTCTGAAAATTATGATCCAAAGGAAATACTGGAAATCGGAAAAGAGCCGATTGGGAATATCATAAGCTCTGACATAGGCTCTGACAGAATGGACTATCTTGAGAGGGACGCTCAGAACACAGGCGTTGCCTACGGAATAATAGACATGGACCGCATAATCCACACCCTGGTCATGGACAATGGAAAGCTCTGCATAGATAAAGGAGGGCTTGGAGCAGCAGAATATCTTCTTGTTGCAAGATTCATGATGTTCTCGACTGTTTATCTTCACAAGACAGTAAGAATTGCAACTGCAATGCTCTATGAAGCGATCAGAGGAGCGGTAGAAGATGGGGTTTCTCCTGAAAAATTGGCAGATATGGACGATGAGCAGGCAATGCATGCTATTCTGGAAACAAAAGGATCAGAATATGGAAAAAGGCTTCAGGACAGGAATCTCTACAAGGAGGCATTTGCACTTGCGGCTGATGAAACTGAAAAGGCAAAGAAGATAGAGGAGGAATTCCCGGAAGCTATTGTGGATTATCCTGGCAGCTTCTTCAAGCCGATAGATTTCATGGTAAGAACAGATAATGGCCTTGTCCCAATAACAAAAATGTCAAAACTAGTCCAGTCACTGAAAAAGGCTGAACAGGAGCGAATGCAGATACTGGTCCTCGCAAAAGAAAATGAAGTAAAAGAAATCAGATCTAGAGCGGGGCAATGAAATTTGCCACATGAACAATAATAACCAGAGCAATAATCACGCCAATAACGAATTTTGGATCAAGCTCTGCGCCATCGATTTTAACATCTGGAGATAAACCGACAATTCCGGCAGAACTCATTGGCATTGCTACTTTATTTGAACCCATTATACCCTCTGTGTGCCGAATGGTATTAAAGCTTTTGTCATTTCATTATGTTTATGAGCGACGTCGAAATACACTTGAAGGTAAACCTGAAAAAAATGAAAAAACCAACAATAGTGGTTGGACTTCCTGGAACCGGGCTTGTTGGCAGCGTCGCTGCATCACAGATTGTTGAAGCTCTTCAGATGGATTTTGGCGGATATGTATCAAGTCCTGATTTTGCACCGCTCGCAGCAATACATGATTACAAACCAATGCCGGCAGCAAGAATACATTACTCTGCAAAAAAGAACCTGATTGTCATAATTTCTGAGATGACAATACCTGTCTCTTCCTCATCAGAACTTGCTGACAGGATATTTGACTTTTCAAAAAATATCGGCGCAGCTTCCATTATTTCGCTTGGAGGAATATCGCTGAATGAGGAAAAAGGAGAAGTATACCTTGTCTCAAGCGATGAGAAAATTGTAAAGCAGGTTGCAAAGAGAAAGATTGCAAAGCCGATAAAGGAAGGAGCAACAACAGGAGTAACCGGAATTCTTCTCACAAAAGGAACACTGGAAAACTTCCCGATTAGCACCATACTTGCAGAATCATCAGAAGAATACTTGGATCCAAAGGCAGCAGCAAAGGTGATCCGCGTTCTCTCAAAAATAACAGGCCTTGCAATCAGCACTGCAAGACTGGATAAGGAAGCGCGAGAGTTTTCCGAGGACATCAAAGAGTCTGTTCGGAAGGCAAAAATATCCAAAAAAGGACCTTCAAGCGATGAAGGCGGAACAATGTACGGATGATCTAACTTTTAGTATAATGCCAAAAGCTTGTCTGCTGCAGCATCTAGAGAGTCAACAAGATGAAGGTTATCGAATTTTTTGTATTTCCTTGATGATGCAAAGTAATGGCCAACAGCCCCATAATTCTTGACAACAACCAGATCCTTTCCGGAAAGCAGCGCAAGTAGCGCTTCGGTCAAGGTGCCATCAGATCCTGAAAGAGCAAGAACCATATCAGCACGATCTATGATGTGCTCTCGAAATTCCATTTTGGTTTCGCCAACAAATTCAGTTGCATAATCCAGGGAAACAGTACCCTCCTGGTATTGCGGCTGTATGAAAGTTACATCACCGCAGGCATGGTGTATATGTTCGAGAAGTTTTCCCGGGTTTCCTCTTGGAGTTCCTGCGTGGAACTGGAAACTTGATGTGAGTGCAGATTCCAGAAATTCAACTTCAGAGTCAGTGAGATCAGCAGCTTTGCCGGATCCGATTATCGCAAGCGATTGCTTGGCTGGTTTTTTCTTGTAAGGCCTTGGAGGTGAAGAAAATTCTGGTTTTTGGATGCCGAATGTTTCCTGCCTTGCCTTTGCATTTGCCCAGCCTTTTGAAGCTAAAACTTTTTTGATTTCTTTTTGGGGACTTGGTGGTTCTTTGATAGGAGTATCAAAATCTAGTATAGTTCCTCTTGGAACTTCCTTCAGGGCAGCTCTGATATCCCTTGCGCATTTGGATGGGGCTGCCTGAATCTTGGTATGTGTATTAGGAGCATAGTCAACACCCAGAAGCAGGGGATCATCTTCGAATGATGTATCAGGGTCCAGTCCCCAGTTTATGTTTAGATGGTGATCAAGTGTCTCTCCATCTTCATTGCTTCCGACAACAGACCAGCTGGTGTGGCCGATTCTTTGTGAATACCTAGGATTGTCAAAATAATTTTCAAGTGCCGCGATCTGCCTTCCGCTGTCAACAGTAGAATCAACAAACATCACATGCTTTCCATTGAATGTGCCAAGGCAGATGAACTTTTCCAGTGCATCCTCATCAATCCTGCGGCTTCCCTGGTCAACTTTCAGGAAACGTACAGCAGGAAGGCCAAGGGCTTCTCTCATGACAAGTGCAGGAATTCTTCCTCCCCTGTCAATACCAACAACTACAGTATTATCAAGAGTAACTCCATTTTCAGCCAGGTGGTTTAGCACATCAGCATGAAGTTCTGAATATGGAACCGCACGGACAATTCTCTGAAGTTCTCCGGAATTCTTGAGGATTCGGGTTGCTCTCTGATATTCTTCTTTGGAGATCTCTATGCAGATATCCTCGATATCAACATTAGTGTCTCTCATCAGAGGAATTTTGTAATAAGTACCATCAGATCCCTTTCTCTTTGTATATGAAAATCTGAATACCTCATTTGCATCATCTACATTCCTCAAGCGCTCGGCAAGAGGCAGACTGCCAAAATCAGGAATTGGTTTCTTTGCAAATCTGCATTTATCATTTTTTTTCCATGCCCTGACCATGCTCCAGGGAGTATATGGAAGCCGGATTTCATGGCGGATCTGGTGAGAAATGCTCATTGATAAGCCCATAGACATCATAAATATCATAGTACTATTGATAGAAGAAGTTTATAAATATACTTATTTTACCATATGTAGCGACAATATAAAATGAAAAAGAAAAAAATTATTCTTGGACTCTGACTCTCTGTCCAAGTTCCTTATCAATCATAAACAGAGCTCCTGGAACTCCATCTGCCATCTCAAGCTTGGAGACTATATCCTCTGCAGATGCTTCCTCTTCAACCTGTTCTGTGACAAACCATTGAAGGAAGATTTCTGTTGCATTATCCT
>CAZYZZ010000085.1:0-5173 GCA_964651995.1 Microcaldota archaeon | reverse complement strand
TTCAGGGCAGAAAAATCAAGGACAAAGAGACATCTTGCAGAATACTGGCACCTGGAGCCTGAGATGGCTTTCTATGACCATAAGATGAACATGGAACTGCAGGAGAACATGGTAAGATATACAGTTGAAAAAATGCTCAAGGAGCACTCGGACATTCTCAAGGCATGCGGAAGGGACCCTCTTGATCTTGAAAAGATCAGGGATCCGTTTGAGAAGATAGACTACAAGGTAGCAGTAGAGAGGGTAAATGAATTTGGCGGAAAAATGGAATGGGGAGAGGACTTTGGAGCAGATGAAGAGGCACTTCTAACTAAAGAACAGGAGAGGCCATTATTTGTCGAAAAGTTCCCAAAGGACATCAAGTCATTCTATATGGAGCCAGACCCGAAAAACCCGGAAGTTGTGCTTGCAAATGACCTTCTTGCTCCAAAAGGACATGGAGAGATAATCGGCGGATCTGAGCGTATCTGGGATTATGATAAGCTTCTTGCGCGGATGAAGGAGCAGAACCTAGACCTCAAGAACTATCAGTGGTATCTTGACCTTCGAAAATACGGAAGTGTTCCGCACTCTGGATTCGGACTTGGGATCGAGAGGGTTGTAAAATGGATGCTGAACCTTGACCATATCAGGGACACGATTCCGTTCCCAAGGACTATCAACAGATGCTATCCATAGGTAATGTGCATGAACAAATACCTGAAAATCGGATTGTTTGGATTCCTGCTCTGGCTGGTCCCTTTCATAACAGGTTTCCTCTTTGTTGATATAGATGGTAATTTCACTGTCGACCAGATCTTCTTCAAGACAATTATGATCATAGTCGGAAGTTTGACTAGCATTGTCCTGGCAGTCAATTATTTCAAAGAGGTAAAGGCTGATTTTGTGAATGAAGGAATAGTTCTTGGTATAAGCTGGATGATAATCAGTCTTGCAATTGATCTTCTATTTGTATTTGGCGGATTTTTCCCGATGACAGTAGAAAAGTACTTTACAGACATTGGGCTTCGCTACCTTGCAATGCCGATATACACAGTAGGAATAGGATTTGTATTAAAAAATAGAAAATAGAGAAGATTACTCCTCTCTTGGTGTTCTTTCTGTTGGAGGCCTTGCTTCGCTGACAACAATGTTTCTTCCTTCAACATCTTTTCCATTCATCTCAGCAATAGCTTTATCTGCGGCCTCACCATCAGTAAATGTAACAAAAGCAAAACCACGTGGTCTTCCTGTGTTCCTATCTTTTACAATAAAAACATCACTAACCTCGCCATAAGCTGAAAACAGCTCCTTGAGCTTATCAGCACCAAGCCTGAATGGGATATTCCCAACATACAATTTCTTTTCCATCTAATTCTACCTCTAAAGTTTTTTGTTTAAAGAAATAAGATATTACTCGTCTGCTGCCATCAGATATTCCATGACATTGAACTTGTAATCAAACAATTCATCGTCCTTAAAGAACCTCGCGACCTCTTTCTCTGCAGTCTCCTTTGAATCAGAAGCGTGGATAACGTTTCTGGAAGTGCTGTTTGAAAGATCTCCGCGGATTGTTCCGGCCGGAGCCTTTGAAGCATTTGTCGGGCCCACAATAAGGCGGACAACTTCAACTGCTTCCTTGCCCTCAACTACAACTGCGATGATAGGGTGCTCAGTGACAAATTTCTCAAGGTCTGGATAAAATGGTTTATCGACCAGATGAGAATAATGGTCTGCTGCAAGCTCCTTTGACATCTGTAGCATCTTAAGTCCGGAAATTCTGAAGCCCTTGGCCTCAAAACGGGATAGTATAGTGCCTATCAATCCTCTTTGAATTGCATCTGGTTTAACAAGAAGAAGAGTTTTCTCCATTTCATTTCACCTACTTCTTTTTTGAAGTCTTCTTCTTGGCCTGGCTTGCCTTGAACTCTCTTGATGCAATAGTCCATTTCTGACGCCTGCCTTCCCTCTTTAGCCCAACAAAGTTCTTCTTTTCCTTGCTGGAGTTAAAGTAGTAGATGGTGCCGTCTTTCTTGACATACATCAGTCCTTTTCCTTTTTCGATTTCAGTTGCTGAAAATGAACATCGGACCATTTATTTTCACCTGGCTCTGATTTCCTTGGCTTCTCGGTCTGTTTCAAGAAGAACTATTACCATGCCTTTTTTCACAGGGCCTTTGACGTTTCGAAGAATAACCCTGCCCTCATCAGGACCTTTCAGTACCTTGCAGAGAACCTGGTAGATCTCGCCATAGACTCCTGTCTTAGTACGAATCTCTACGATCTCAGCTGGATAACCTTCACTCATTCAGATCACTTTTTTTCTGGCTTTGGAAGCTTCTTGATAATGTCCTGAAGTTTTTCAGTAGCGTTTCCCGGATTTTCAACTGCAACAGAAGAAGTCCCAACTTCAATGCCAACTGACTGACCAAGATCCTTTTTGGTTGGAAGGAATGCATATGGCACGTTATTCTCCTTGCAAAGCATAGGAATGTGAACAACAACCTCTTCAGGAGTAACATCTCCTGCAATTACAACAAGCTGGGCAGATCTTTTTTCGATTGCCTTTGTTGTTTCATTGACTCCTTTTCTGATTTTGCCACCATCCTTTGCTACTGAGAGCATTTCCATAATCTGTGGCAAAAGTTCCTCTGGTATTTCTAAATCTACATATCCCATTTTTTTCTACACCTCATATCATCGGCTGATTAAAAAGCGTAAACATATTTTATGACAGGTTTGTTTAAAAGCCTTGTGTTAGAGGACAGAACAGTGTATTGAACGCACTCCCTTGTCTTTTTTCAGCTCTGAAAATAATTTCTTGGTAACAGAAGCATCACAGCAGACCATGAGAATTTCAATGCAGACTCCCTGATGATGCTGGTGTACTGTGGTTTTAACAGCATCGTGGAACGAATGTGTGATCGCCGAGATGCGGTCCTTGTTTGATTCGTCATAGGTTATTGTTATAACACTGTCAGAGTGGCCTTTTAGGCTATCAACAACCTTGTATTCGTTTAAAAGAGAATTGATTGTTGCCCGAAGGAGCTTTGACCTGCTCTTGAAGCCGAGTTTTTCCTGGATCCGGTCAAGTTCAGCCAGGGTATCGCGGTCTATTGAAACGCTTATTATCTCCATATCAATCATCCTTGATCTTTTCCCTGATGCTGTTTAAGAAAAAGGCAGTGCTGGACAATATACATGCAGGGCACGGATGTGCAATTGCGCTGACTCCAAAGATTGCACCAATAGCAAGGCTATCATTGCCTCTGTTCAGTATATTTTCCTTCTTCATTAGTTAATAATATGGAAATTGACATTTATTAATATTTTGAAAAAAAGAAAAAATAATCAGCAGAATTCACAGACTCCTGTTTCTTCTGCTTTTTTCTTATACTCCTGATAATGCTCTGGTCCGCAGAAGTAAGCTTTTTTTCCTGCAAGATTGGTTCTCTCGATCCAATCATCGCATTGCTTTGTTCCGCAGATAAGGCATTGTTTTTCTTCAGACATACAAATCAGTCCTGTTCTGGAGATTCGACATCAAAGCCTTCGCCTTCAAGAGGTTTGTCAGTATCAACTACAAAGAGATCTGCAAGTTCTTCTGTTTCTTCATCTGCCCCCATCTCTTCTTCATCCGACTCTTCCTCTTGGGTCCCGTCTTCCATATCCGAACCATCCTCTTCTGTTTCTTCTACATCTGTAGAATCATCATCCGAAGCTTCTTCGGCAGGAGGAGCAGGATCATCTGGCTCTGTTGACTCGATCTCATCATATTTCACTCCTTCATCTGGATTTGCCTTTTTACCAGCACATCCAAAGAAAAGGAAGGATACTCCAAGTACCAGCAATAATACTATTTTAATGTCCATTTATGCACCCTCCAGTATCAACCATCTCAGGTCGTTGAATTCTTCAAGAGCATCCAGCCCATCATCCCAGCATTCGAGATTTTGTGCCGCATATTCAGAATTGTCTTCAACCTCATCAGAATATTCGCATTCCTCAATAAGGTCCTGAACATCGTCCCGAAGCTCATCTCCGCGCTCAAGAATCTCTTCTTTGTTGTCGTTGTTACTTGCTTCGATTATTGGCTCTGCATAGTTTATTACGCCAAGCATCTGCTCTGCCCTGAACAGGAACACAAGCCTGGAATGCCTCAGATGAAGCTTTCGGATTTCCTGCGGATCATATGTGGAGTATCCATCATCAATATCATCGATAAGTTCCTCTCCATGCTCTACGATCTCCTCCATGCCAGAAGTGTCTACACCCTGTGCATCGAGAATTGCAATCTGCTCGTTTGCCTCATCAAGCTCAAATTCAACATAATCCTCTGCTGCCTCTTTTTCCTTGTCAATAGCCTCTTCCCGGCAATCAGCACGATCGTCTTTAAGTGAAGGCTCTCCTTCGCGAACGCAGGAGAAGAATGCCAGTGTTTTGTGATCAAGAGCATCTTTGACAACCTCACCAATAAGTTTTAGTGAGTCTCCGGCAAGTTCAAGGATATTGAGTCCAAAGGAAAATCTATTTCCATCTTCTGCAGCATCATAAAGATCCTCAAGGTCATCCTCCAGATCTTCAACATAAGATGATGAATCAAAGACTGAAACGTTTTCTTCATCCCCACATGACTCTCTCATTGAAAGCCAGTCCTTTGCATAGTCGACGTCGCATGAAACATAATCTGCCCTAGCCTCCAGTACATCCGGAAGCGCATCGTTTGCAAAAGACACCCCAGCAATCATCAATAACATAACCAGAATAAGTCTCATAGAGCAGAAAATAGATGAGAAAATTTATATTAGAATGCAATTCCAAGGAAGTGCAGGATCAGGACAAAAAACAGCCCTCCGACCCCTCCAAGGGCCACTATTGCAACTGACCAGAAGTTGATTATAACCCCGAGGCCGAGGAAGGTATTGAGTACAAAGAGCGTGATTATTCCAAGTACGGAATTCAATACAATGAGCAGTGGCTTTTTGAAGAATTTCAGGATCAGCGCAATAAGGAAAAGCGCTACAAGAAGAGTCCCAAGTTCAATAATAAATGACATGGAATGATTAGGAGGTTCTGCTTTTAATTTATTTTGGAAAGGGGCAGGGAAAGATGATTTTACCGCGGAAATGAGGTGTGCAGGTTTTTCTTTATAAAGAAAGTTTGTGCTGGTTTAGATTGTTCAAATAGTCGGGGA
>CAZYZZ010000084.1:0-5181 GCA_964651995.1 Microcaldota archaeon | reverse complement strand
CCAAAGCCCTGTGCAGTTCTCATAACACTAAGAGATGCAGAAACAACATGGCACCTTTCAAAAATAGCAAAGGCAAGCGACACTACTTATGTTTATGTGACCAAGCTCATCTACAAGATGGAAGAAGAAGGGATAGTAATAGTAGAGAGCAAAGGAAAAAAGAGAATAGTAAGGCTTACAGAAAAAGGAAAAAGAATAGCTGATCTTGCCTATGAACTTGTTACAAGCCTAGACAGCTCTCAGTGAAATGCTCTTTTTGGTATAGCTGAGGACCTTGTCATATCCAATGTAATGTGAATAGACAGTGACGTCGATATTATAGTTGGAGGCTTTTGTCTGGTTGTTTGCCCAGATCCGGATAGGAATATCTATTGAATCTCCGGCTTTCAGCTCGCCAACGCGCTTTTCTGCTCCCTTGTTTATGCACGCCTCATCAAAACCAACCATTGTATTCTTTGGCAGAAGAGCATCAGCAGAAACCAGATGCGTTTCAGGTGAAACATTTTTGACCTTGACAACAAGGTCAACAGAATTCTTTTTCATTGCAGTCAGACGAAGTGGAGTAAACTTCAATGAAACATTGAATGGATTTGTTGACTTTTTACTGCTGCCAGAACTTCCTTGTTCTTGTGGTTTTTCATCGCTTCCGATTATTGAATCCCAGAATCCCATATAATAATCACCAGATAGTTATCAAACATTAAGATATTAAAACTTCGGAGTCTGCAGAAACAATAGCCAAGTTTTATAATCACTATTGAAGCTAGATGAGAAAAGGTGTCTAAATGGAATTTCAAAATATCGTATTGCTAATAACAATATTACTTGTTGCAGTAGCAGTTTATTTCACACTGACTCTAGAGGAGCCTCAGGTTGAGGAGCCTATAGTAGATGAAGTTGACACAAGCAGTGTCATGGGGCTTCTTTTCAAAGGACTTGAATTTGGAAGCAATCAGGAAGATTATGTATACAAATATAGTGAGAGCTCAAATGGCTACAAGCTCACATATACATTGACAAAATCAGGCAACCAGACACTGGTTGAGATAGAAAACCCTCTTGTAACCAAAGAGGTATATTTCCTTGAGAATGATACGATTCTCTGTACCGACTATCTGGGAGAGGAGGTTTGTTCATCTGTTCACAACGAGGATGAGCTTGACAACTATCTCGAATCTTTCAGGGTCAAATTCTTTGATGATGAGAGGATTTCAAAGGACAAGGCAAACATGCAGTTCCTTTTGAACAAGGGATATGTCATCCTTGATCCTGAGATCAAAGAAAACAGCAAGTGCAGCCAGATCAGCTATGTCATTGACTTTTCAAACATCACACTAGGAGAGGCAGCACAGTTCTCAATGGGATCAAATTCTCCAAAATTGTTCGACTATAGCATGTGCATCAACAACAATACGGGATATGTACACCAGAAGACATTCAACTACTCTGTAGGTGAGATGATGCATGACTATGCATTTGAGCTCATCTCATTCCAAAGCTCTGCACCTGAGATAGAGATGACGAAAAATATTTCAGAGGGAGCCGTTCTTCAGCTGAGGCATGAGAGGGAGCAGACAATCAAGCTTGCAAAATGCTTTACTGAAAAACAGGGCAGTGAAAGGGACAAATGCATCAGCACCCTGGCTCTTGAGCTGGAGAGAGATGACCTTTGTCCGCTTGCAGGAGAGCGGGTCGACAGATGCCTGGTCTCAATAGTTCCTCTCACAAAAGATGATACAATCTGCGATAGGGTAGTAGATCCAAACTTCAAGGACGATTGTTACATTGAACTTGGAGGAGCCCTCAAAAACGAGACATACTGCGATATGATTGTAGATCTGGAAAAGATTGAAACCTGCAAGGGAATCTCAACTCCATCAGAACAGGAAGAGGAAACCGAAACAGAGACAGACTTTGAGATAGACATTGAGGATTTCACTGGCTATGTTGAAGAGCATGGCGGCATCTTCGAAGAGGAGAACCAGACAAGCTCTGGAAATGAAAGCAACCAGACAAACCAGTCCACAGGCTAATGGACTGATTCTTTAATTTTTTCTTTAATAGAACAAGTATGAAGATTGCGATATTCACAGACACTTACAAGCCCCAGATGAACGGAGTAGTTGCATATCTGTCTAATTGTATTGAATCGCTTTCAAAGGATCACCAAGTCGTATTGTTTGCTCCAGGAGACAAGGAATTCAAAATTGAAAAAAAGGACAATCTCAAGACATACTGGATCCCTTCTTCCCCATTTCCCTTTTATGAGGGATACAAGATCGCATCAATGGACTACAAGAGGGTAAGTGAGATACTGAAAAAGGAAAAGCCAGAAGTCATACATGCCCATGCTCCGGTCATTTTGGGAGTGCAGGCAATGATAGCAGCAAAAAGGCAGAATATTCCGACAGTAGTAACGCACCATACCCATTTCCCGGATTATGTGCCATATCTTCTTGATGGAAAGCTTCCAAAGGCGCTTGACAAATTCAGCAAGAAAAGCGTTGAGAAGCTGATCAAGCACGTGTACAAGAATGCAGATGTTGTTACTGCGCCAACCCAGGAGCTTGTGGATGAGCTCTCGACATACGGCCTTGACAATGTTACGCTGCTTCCAAACGGAGTAAAGCTCAAAAATTTTGTAAAAAACCAGAAGGCAGTTGACGCGCTCAGGAAGAAGCTGAAGATAGGAGAGGACAAAAAAGTAGTTGTTTACCTGGGCCGGGTGAGCTTTGAAAAAAAGCTGGATGTTCTTCTCAAAGCATTTAGGAAGATTGAAACAAAGGACAGGATGCTTCTTATCGCAGGCTCAGGACCATACCTTGAAGAGACCAAAAAGCTTGCAGAGGATCTTGGAATCAGGAATATCAGGTTTTCAGGATTTTTGGAAGAGAGCGAGATTGCCGCAGCATATGCATGCGGGGACATTTTTGCATCAGCATCAGATACTGAGACATTCGGGCTGACTTTTGTCGAGGCAATGAACATGGAGCTGCCGGTTGTCGGAGTTGCCATGTTCGGGGCAAAGGAACTCATAGAGCCAGGCAAAAACGGGCTTTTGGTTGAGCCTGGAGACTGCAGCAAATTTGCTCTGGCAATGGAAAGGCTACTGGAAGATGAGCAGCTTCGGGAAAAGCTTGGGAAGACAGGCCGCAAGATGGCAAAGAAATATTCTCTTCAAAACAGCATCAAAAGAACGCTTGAGATATACAAGAAGGTGACTGAATCTACCTGATAGTTGGGATTGATGCTGGGATAAATACAGGCTATGCTGCACTTAGCCTCGATGGAAAGCTGGTTGCAACAGGGTGCGAGAAGGAAGCGAGCGATGAGATCATAGTAAAAAAGCTGTCCAAAATCGGCATTCCGCTCATAATAGCATCAGATACAAGCCCTCCATCTCATTTTGTCCAGAAAATAGCAGCAAGGTTCAATGTCAGGGTATTTTGCCCAAAGCAGAGCATGAGCAAGAATGAGAAGCGTCTTATAGGCAGGGAAATGGACGATGTCCACATAAGAGACGCATATGCTGCTGCAGTCAAGGCATACAGGAGATACCAGAACAGGCTGCGGCAGATAGAGGCTATGAGCGTCGAAAACAAGGAGGAGCTCAAGAAAAGGGCGATAATTGGAGAAAAAATAGCCGGAAAACTATGAAAAAGTTGTAATTTACATAAAAATAAGCAAAAGGTTTATATAGTGAAATTGGGTAATTATAGATGCAGTGGTGATTATTTTGGTAAAAAAGAAAAAGACTATTATTAAGAAAAAAACACGAAAAAAGAAGGTCGTGGCTAAAAAAGCTCCGAAGAAAAAGAAAATTTCGCTAAAGAGGAGGCCTTCGGTAAAGAAAACTAAGGCAAAAAAAACCCCAGTAAGGAAGAAAATCAAGAAAACCGTGCCAAAAAAGAAAAAAGTCGTACAGAAGAAAATCACCAAAAAGCCAAAAATAGTCGCCAGGCCAAAAAAGAAACCAGAGCCAAAAATCGAAGTAGCAAAGGTTCCGACTGCAGAACAAAAAGTTGAGATGAAGAAGATTGTAGGCATTCTCAGGGATGCATACATCAGGCAGACGCTAATTGAGGTCGGTGGAGAGAACGCACTTGCCATTGTAAGAAACTTCTATGGAGACAACAGTGATGAAGAGCTTGCAAAAAAACTAAAGATCAAGATCAGTGATGTTCGAGCAACATTGAACAAGCTCCATAACGAGGGACTTGTAAACTACATCAGGCAGAAAGACAGCGAAACAGGATGGTATTCCTACAGCTGGTCTTTGAATCATGGCAGGATGAAAAAATGGGCCAGTGACCAGACAAACAAGATTATGAGCGCTGGAAACGAGGGAAGTGAAAACTATTACTGTCCCTCATGCGGAACATCGACTATTTCCAGCTTTGAGGATGCTGTTGTTGGTGATTTCAGATGCACCCAGTGCAACAGGATGCTCGAATTCCTTGACAAAGAAAAGATGATCGAGATTTACGAGAGAAAGAGATTGTAATGAAAATCCAGGAAATTAATTCTTATTTGGTTGTCTCAAAAGGAGACAAAGTTCTACTTCTAAGACGTGAAAATGGATTGTGGGAGTTTCCAGGAGGCAGCATAGAATGGGGAGAAGACCCCCAGAGAGCAGCTATCAGGGAAACAAAGGAGGAAACAGGTCTTGATGTGCAGAATATTTCTTTTGTCACATTCACATCCGCAACCTACAAGAAAGGGGAAGATGACAAGCACTCTATTTATCTTGTCTATAAGGGAGTTGCAGATTCAGAGGAGGTTGTGCTCTCAGATGAGCATAAAGAATACAGATGGCTGAACCTGATGGAAGCAAAATTCATGAAGCTTGCACTCAATGCAGACGGAGTTCTGGAGTATCTCAGCTAGACGTTCTTGAACTCTCCGATCATATCTTCCAGCTCTTCAGTTGTATTGAAGAGAAGTGCCTTGCTGTCTGATTCCATCTTCATGATAAGAGGGGCAGCTGAGGATGATGAATTCAGCAGGGTGATAAACTCCTGTTTTTCAAATTCGTTTTTGAAGATAACGATCGTAATTCCGCGTTTTATTGATTGTAGCACCCTGTGGAACATTGACTGGACATCCCCCTCCTTGTCAAAGAAGTGAAGATACATGTTCTGGCCAACGACTGTGATGACACTGTCTGCAACCTCTGATTCA
>CAZYZZ010000083.1:0-5280 GCA_964651995.1 Microcaldota archaeon | reverse complement strand
GTAATACTATTGAGACTAAGAGATGAGCCATGTGATAAAACTCCAGCTTAGAAACCACCCAGATGTCCTCTTTAG
The DNA here is from genome assembly GCA_964651995.1 of Microcaldota archaeon. GTDB lineage: Archaea > Micrarchaeota > Micrarchaeia > Anstonellales > Bilamarchaeaceae > Bilamarchaeum. The sequence continues at coordinate 5,205 of CAZYZZ010000083.1, read as the reverse complement.
CTATTCAAGAAATTATAATGAGGTTATACTGCGCGTGGAAAACTCAGGCAATCATCCGCAGTGGATTGAAGCAGATGTCTCTGTTCCTGAAAAACTCTCTCTTGGACCTAATTCAGAACTTCGCAAAGGAAGGGTGAGGGTCGGAATTGTAGAAAACAAGGAATTTCTTGAGAAGGCAGTGCGGGTCTATGCCAACCAGTATACAAACCCCCAGATGTACAGGTGCGATGTTACTGTCTATATCTACAACCATGACGGAGTTATCGAATCCCGCATGGAAAAATCAATTGACCTTCGCTGCGAGAAGAAAAAAGAAGCTTCTCTCTAGATCACTTTCATATGCAGGTCAGTGACCAGATGTGAGAAATATCCGAACATTCCTGCTATTCCTACTTCTATCCCGGCAATCAGAAACAGTGCAAAACCGAAGACAAATGTTGCTGCCAGGGTGTGGGTTATTCCCCTGTGGTTTGGCTTGAGGAACATGAAGAATGCAAAATAGGTTCCGATCAGTGCAAAAAACACTGTTGCCATTGTTGCAAGCTGGTCCATTGTCGGAATGCAGATGTTCGCTCCGCACCCTGACATAACTGCAGAGAGCATTGCAAATCCTGCAAAGGCAACATCCAGCATCTGCTTTCCCTTGCTCGAATCATGGTCAAGATCAGGAACAAGCGCGCTCAGCCCGCCTATTGCCCCGAGGACGACCAGTGTTATGATGTCGCGGGTTCCTAAAATCAGTACTGCTATCAGTGACAGTATTACTCCTGCTGCAACATGGGATCGCCAGTCCATAGCCCCATATCGAAATCAATACTTTAAACTGTTTTCCTTATGCAACGTCATCTTCAGCAGAATTATTGTCGTTTGCAGCAAATGCCTCCAAAGCATCTATGACTGCATCCCGAGCCTGCTCTTCTATCTGTTGATCTAATTGTGCAAAAGCCCGATCAACCAATCCTCGTCTCTTCAAAATACTATACAGTCCAGAATCAAACTTATCCAATTCGTACCTTCCGCTTATCCCCTCTTCACGGATCGCTTTCTTTGCATACCTAATAATCTCATCATTATCCATATCTCTCCAGGATCTTAATGTTCCTCGTTTCACCTCAAACCCAACATCCTCGAGCAATTTTCTTTTTCTCAGAATGCCATATAATCCAGAATCAAACCTATCCAATTCACTCCGTCCAGTTATTCCTTGCCTTTCCATCACTTTCCTTGCATACTCAACAATTTCTTCATTACTCATGTCTTTCCAAGATCTCTCTTCTTTTCGTTTTTCCTCAAATCCAACCCTATCAAGCAATCCTTTTTGCCCCAAAGCATTATACAGTCCATGATCAGCTTTCTCCAATTTATGCTTTCCAGTTATTCCTTTCTTTTTCATAACTCTCTTTGCATAGTCAACCACTTCGACATCGCTCATGCCTTTCCAAGATCTTTTCCTCCTTACTTTTCTCTCCAATCCTACTTCATTCAGCAATCCTCTTTTTCTCAAAATACTATGTAGTCCCGGGTCTGATGTGAAGAACTCTCCCTTATCAGCTATTCCTTGCTCTTCTATCACTTTCATTGCAAATTCAATGATCTCATCATTACTCATGCCCTTCCAAGACCTGCCTTTCTTTCGTTTCCTCTCAAATCCGACTTCTTCAAGCAGCACTCTTCCACTCAAAATACTGTATAGTCCCGGATCAGCCTTCTCCATCTCATGCCTTCCGGTTATTCCTTTTTGTTGCATTACTTTCTGTGCAAACCTGACAATCTCCACATCACTCATGTCCTTCCAGGACCTTATTTTCTGTTCAAATTCAATCTCGCCAAGCAATCCTCTTCTATGTAAAATACCATATAGTCCCCTATCTGTCCTTTCTAATTCTTTTCTCCCACTTATCCCATTCTCTTCCATTGTTTTTCTGACCAGTGCAACAATCTGTTCATCAGATAGTTTCTTCCATAATCTCCTTCCAATGGAATCGGCTGGTACTATGATTTGCAAGCCTTCAGCTAGAGGCTCTTCTTTCTTTTTTCGAAGCTCTTCTGCTGGAGGCTTTTTCATCTTCCTCATGCAACCTCATCCTCCGCAGAATTGTTGTCATTTGCAGCAAATGCCTCCAAGGCTCCAATTACCGCATCTCTGGCACTATCTGTTTTTTGCTGCTCTATGCGAGAAAATACCTGGTCGAGCAGTCCCCTTTCATTCAAAATCTTATATAATCCAGAGTCATTCCTTTGCAGCTCTCCTCTTCCAACTATCTCTCTTTTTTCAAGTAATTTTCCTGCAAGTTCTAGAAGCTCATCATCATTAATATCCTTCCAGTATCTTTTCTTTTTTGTCTTATCATTGAAATCAATTTTGCCGAGCAGTCCTCTTCTCCATAAAATGGTATATAGTCCCGGATCAGCATCTCTCAACTCGCGCTTTCCGGTTAGTCCTTCCTTTTCCATGATCTCCTTTGTATGATCAATAACCTCTTCATCTCTCATATCTCTCCAGGCTCTCAGTTTATCTTCAAAACCAACCTCATCAAGCAATCCTCTTCTCCTCAAAATAGAATATAAGCCCTGATCTATTTTGTTTAATTCTTGCCTTTCACTTATTCCATTTTCTTTCATTGTTTCTTTAGCCAGTTCAATAATCTCCTCATCACTCATATCTCTCCAGGATCTCGTTTTTTCCTTAAACCTAAGTTCACCAAGTATCCCTCTCCTTCTCAAAGCATCATATAATCCACAATCAACCTTCAGTTCTTCTCTTCTAGCTATCATTTTCTTTTCAATCAGTGTCCGAGCAAAATTAACAATTTCCTCTTTAGTCATTTTACTCCATAGTCTTCTTCCACGAGAATCAGTCGGTACTGTAACTTGCAAGCCTTCAGCTAAAGGTTCCTGTTTCTTTTTCCGAAGTTCTTCTGCTGGAGGCTTTTTCATCTTCCTCATGCGACATCATCCTCCGAAGAACTGTTATCATTAGCAGCAAATGCATCTAAAGCATCGATTACTGCATCTCTTGCTTGATTTTCTTTTTTCTGGTCCGTGTGAGCAAATGCATGATCAATTAATTTTCTCCTCAATAAAATAGAATACAATCCAGGATCATATTTCTGCAATTCAGTTCTTTCTGTTATCTCATTCTCTTCCATCACTTTTCTTGCATGGTCTATTATTTCCTCATTGCTCATTTTTCTCCAGGATCTATGTTTTTCCTCTATCCCTACATCATCAAGTAATCCCCTTTTCCATAAAATCATATACAATCCAGTATCTGCATTTTTTATCTCTTGCTTACTGGCCATCTCTTTTTCTCTTACTAATCTTCTTGCCATTTTGAGAATCTCATCATCTGTTATATTTTTCCAGGACCTTGTTTTTCTCTTTCCTTTAAATCCGACTTTGCCAACTAATCTTCGCATGTACAAAAGGCTTACTAATCCAGAATCAATCTTCTTCAGCTCATTTCTTGTCATTACCCCAGTTTCTTTCATTACTTTCTTTGCAAATTCAATGATCTGTTCATCGCTCATGTCTTTCCAAGATCTTTCTCTCTCATCAAAATCAATATAATAAAGTAATTCTCTTTTTCTCAAAGCCTGATACAATCCTGGATCTGCTTGGGATAACTCCTCTCTTCCTGTTATGTCATTTTCATCCATTAATCTCTTTGCTATTTCGATGATTTGTTCATCTCCCATATCCTTCCAAGATCTTTCTTTCCTTCGTTTTTGGACAAACCCGACCCTACGAAGCAATTTCCTGGTTCTCAAGGCAGTATATAATCCTGGATCAGCCTTTTGCAACTCTACTTTTTTACTCATACCATTTTCTTGCAATACCTTTCTTGCATATTCAACAACCTCTTCGTCATTCATTTTTCTCCATAATCTTATTCCACTAGGACCAGTTGGAACTACAATCTGCAAGCCTTCAGCCAGAGGGTCTTCTTTCTTTTTGCGAAGCTCTTCTGCTGGAGGCTTTTTCATCTTCCTCATGCGACGTCATCCTCCGCAGAACTGTTGTCATTTGAAGCAAATGCCTCCAAAGCATCTATGACTGCATCTCTAGCCTGCTCTTCTTTTTGCTGATCTATATATCTAAATGTGCGAGCAAGCAAACCCCGTCTCTTCAAAACACTATATAACCCAGAATCAATCTTATCCAGCGCATATCTCCCACTTATTCCCTTCTTATGGATGACTTTCTTTGCATATTCAACAATCTCCTCATTGCTCATGTCTTTCCAAGATCTTGCTTTCCGTCGTTTTTTCTCGACCCCAGCTTCTTCAAGCAGTCCCCTTTCCTTCAAAACTCGATAGAGTCCAGAATCGGCTCCTTCCAATTCGTGCTTTGCAGCTATCCCATTCTCTTCCATGATTCTCTTTGCATACGCAACAACTTCGGCATCGCCCATGCTTTTCCAGGATCTTTTTTTTCTTTGTTTCTTCCCGACAAATCCAACCGCATCAAGCAATCCTCTATCAGTTAAAATCCAATACACTCCACGATCATCCTTCATCAATTCTGTTTTTCCACTTATCCCATTCTCTTCTATTAATCTCTTAGCAAACTCAACAATCTCCTCATCATCCATGCCCTTCCAAGATCTTTGCTTATCCTCAAACCCAACCTTATCAATTAATTTTCTCTTACTTAAAATTGCATACAATCCAGGATCTGCATCTCTCAATTCTCTTCTTTCGGTTATCTCTAGTTTCTCCATCATCGCCTGTGCAATTTCAACAATTTCATCATCGCCTATGTCACTCCACGATCTTTGTTTTTCTTCAAACCCAACATCATCTAGCAAATTTCTCTTTCTCAAAACATCATACAGTACTGCGTCTGTTTCCTTCAATTCAACTCTTCCAACTATCTCATTTTCTTCAACACATTTCCTTGCAAGCTCAATAATTTCATTATTTTCCATATCACTCCAATCTCTCCTTTTCTCCTCAAAACCAACTTTAGCAAGCAATCCTCTTTTTCTTAAAATAAACTCTAATCCCGAATCGGTTCTGCGTAACTCATTCCTTGTTGATATCCCATTTTCTCTCAATGCTCTTCTTGCAAACTCAACAATCTGCTCATCAGCCATCCTGCTCCATTGTCTTCTTCCTCTAGAATCGGTAGGCACTACAATCTGCAAGCCTTCAGCCAGTGGCTCTTCCTTTCTTTTCCGAAGTTCTTCTGCTGGAGGCTTTT
>CAZYZZ010000082.1:0-5316 GCA_964651995.1 Microcaldota archaeon | reverse complement strand
GTGATTCGACTTTAACCACGTCTGCTCCATGGTCTGCCAACTGCATCGCACAAAAAGGGCCTGCAACGAACCGGGTGAAATCAACAACATTTATTCCTTCTGATGCAAGAGCTCCAAGGATGTATGAGATGACTCCTGGAACTTCCTCAAGCTCAGCAGGGCTTTCAATTGTAATGAGATTGAGGTTTTCCTCGCAGCGGGAAGGTTTTTTCGCAAGCTTGTCAAGTTCCCGCTGCTCAAGGATATATGTGATATTGCGTCCTGATTTTGCAAAGGAGAGAGGATGGATCACATCAATAGATTTTGATGAGATCACAACTGCCACCTTGCTTTTGATGACCATGGAACTGTTCTTGAGAATGAAGAGGATTTTTCCCTCCAGATCTGATTCAAGGTTTTCGATTTTTTTTGACAGCCGGATTAAGGCCATCTTAACTGCGCCCTCATATTTCGTATCTCCAAATGCTTCTATGGATATTTTCCGGGCAAGTGCAGAGTAGTTGACAACATTCTCCCTCATGACTTCCAAGAGAAAAGGGCGCCTCTTGACATAAAGCCATACGAGGTTAGAAATGTTATCCATATGTTACATTTGCAACATAAGTGTATATAAATGTAACAAATCTTACAAAATGTTTATAAGCCTTTAAGGTAGCAAGAAGACTATTGATCTGTTCAGTTTGATTAAGGTGAAAACTATGAAAAAAATAATACTGGCATATTCAGGAGGGCTTGACACTTCCTGCATTTTGAAATATCTGGTGGAAGAGGGATTTGAAGTAATTGCATATATGGCAGATGTGGGCCAGGATGAAGACTTTGAAGCTGCAAAGAAGAAGGCACTTGAGATCGGAGCATCAAAAGTCTATGTTGAAGACCTGAAAAAGGAATTTGTTACTGATTTCATCTTTCCGGCAATCAAGGCCAATGCAATATATGAGGGAAGATACCTTCTTGGAACCGGACTTGCGCGGCCGGTCATTGCAAAGAGACAGATTGAAATTGCGGAGCTTGAAGGGGCAGAATATGTTTCGCATGGAGCAACAGGCAAGGGAAACGACCAGGTAAGGTTTGAGCTTACATACTACGCGCTAAACCCAAAGATCAAGGTATATGCGCCATGGAAGGACAAGGTATTTCTGGCCAAGTTCAAAGGAAGAACAGACCTGCTCGATTATGCAAAGGAAAAAGGAATTCCGGTTACTGCAACCCATGCGAAGCCATACAGCATGGATGAGAACATCATGCACATCAGCTATGAATCCGGGGTTTTGGAAGATCCTCTAAAAGGTCCAAGCCCGGACATTTTCAAGTGGACAAAGTCTCCCAAGGATGCACCAGACAAGGAAACAAAAATCGAGATCCATTTCAAGGACGGAATTCCGGTAAAGGTGATAAACAAGGAAGATGGAACTGAAAAAACAGATCCGCTTGAGCTTTATCATTATCTGAATGAACTTGGAGCAGAAAACGGAATTGGCAGAATTGATATTGTTGAAAACAGATTCGTAGGAATAAAATCAAGAGGAGTTTATGAGACTCCTGCTGCAACCATTCTTCGTGATGCCCACATGGACATTGAATCAATTGCAATGGACCGTGAGGTCATGAGACTTCGGGATATGCTCAGCCCTAAATTTGCTGAGCTTGTCTATTATGGATTCTGGTTCAGTCCTGAGATGGAATTTCTGACAGCAGCAATAAACAAGAGCCAGGAGCTGATTGACGGTGTTGTGCATCTTAGCCTCTACAAGGGAAATGTAACTGTAGAGGGACGTGAATCTCCAAGCTCGCTCTATGACAGTGAATTGTCTTCAATGGACATTGAAGGAGGATTCAACCAAAAGGATTCCGAAGGCTTCATAAAGATCAACGCAATACGTTTGATGGCACACAATGCAATCACGCACCATAAGAGGCTAAAGAAATGAGCAAAATCTGGGGAGGGCGCTTTTCCAGCGGACCAAAAAATGATGTTCTTGCTTTCAACAGCAGTGAGAACATTGAGCTTGATAAAAAATTAGTCGAATACGATATCAAGGGAAGCATTGCGCATGTAAAGATGCTCCAAAAGCAGAAAATCCTCAAAAAAGAGGAGGGATCGGCAATACTAAAAGCACTTGAAGAGCTTCTAAAGGAATGGAAATCCGGTAAATTCAAGCTTGATCCAAAGCTTGAGGACGTTCATATGAATGTCGAGAGTGCGGTTTCAAAAAAAACTCCTCATGGAAAGAAGATGCATGTTGCACGGTCCAGAAACGACCAGGTACTTCTTGATATGCGGATGCACATGCGAGATGAAATTCTTGAAATCATTGACATGGCCAAAAAGCTGAAAAAAGTAAAGCTCAAGGCAGGACCGATGGTGGGATATACGCATACCAGGGTTGCACAGCCAATTACAGTAAAGCTCTGGAGCAATGCTTTTTCTGATGGGCTCTGCCGCGATATTGAAAGATTGCAGGATTGCTACAAGAGAGTAAACCGCAATCCGCTTGGCGCGTGCGCTCTTGCTGGAACAGGATGGAACATTGATAGAGAATATACTGCAAAACTGCTAGGATTTTCCTCAGTCCAGGAAAACGAGCTTGACACAATAAGCTCACGCGGTGAGATGGAAGCAGAGATGCTATCTCATCTGAGCATTCTCATGGCAAGACTCTCTGGAATTGCAGAAGAGATCATATGGCTCTCTGAAAAAGGCCTGATAGAGCTTCCGGATGACCTTTGCACTGGAAGCAGCATTATGCCAAACAAGAAGAATCCAGACATACTTGAGCTTGTCCGGGGAAGAAGCGGAAGAGTTTACGGAGTCCTGATGCAGTGCCTAGTCGTTAAAAAAGGACTTATTTCAGGATATCACTCAGACATGCAGGAAACAAAATATGCACTAATGCAGGGAGCAGATACAGTAAAATCAAGCATTGAGATCATGGCCCTTGTATTCAAGGGGATGAAATTCAATCAAAAGGAGATCATGCATGAGCTTGATTTGGGATTTGCACAGGCAACCAAGATTGCAGATTATCTTGCAGCAAAAGGAGTTCCATTCAGGGAAGCTCATGCAAAATCAGGCAATCTGGTCAAATTCTGCGAGAAAAACAAGACAACAATATCCCAGGTAGAGCTGAAGGATGCAGAAAAAATTCTTGGAACAAAAATAGGGGAAAAGAATTGGAAAAAATTACTCGTTGATGCTCTTCTTAAATAGCATGAAGAGAATCACGACTGCCAGCACGCCCAAGACGAGAATAACAATTGCAAGGTCTCCAAGGAGATTGTCGACCTTATTCTCTGTTGCAGCTGGAAGAACTTCCTCATTATTGACAAGCTCTGGAGGCTCTTTTTCAGGTACATACGATTCCTCAGGCTCATCGATAACGACAGGCTCTTCGATTTCTTCAGTCACATTGTCTGAAGCAGCTTCTCCATCAACGATATAATAGTCATCATCTCCAACCTGCTCTGGTGTGTCATTTTGTCCTGGAAATACCTGAGGAATAGGAGCAGCGCCGCATTCTGCCTCTGTCGGACAGTAATTCGGAGTCATCATCTGAAGACACTCTGCACCCATGTCAGTAGGGGCAACAACAGGGCAGTGCACAACCGCACCGCTTGGTTTGTAGAAAGTGCTTCCCTCTCCTTCAACAGTTGAAACCACCCGGATAACATTACCAAAGCAATGATATACAGCCTGAACATTTTCAGCATGGCAATAGGCAGCAGCAGTATCTTCTGCAAACTGGGCTCCGTTATCGCCAGATTCAATGATAGCTGCAAAGCTGGTAGTAAATAGCATTAAAACAGCCAATAATATGATGGATTTCATATACACACCATTACAAATTATGAAACAACTTGTTTATATACCTATTTTTTCTCAGTAACCTTGATCAGATGATAGCCAAACTGGGTTTGTACGGGGTCAGAAACAGCTCCAATTTCAAGTGAAAATGCAGCTTCTTCAAACTCTCTTACCATAACGCCTTTGTCAAAGAATCCAAGATCTCCTCCTGTTTCCCTGCTTGGGCATTTGGAGTGTTTTTTTGCAACATCGGAAAAATCTGTTCCAGATTCAATCTCAGACTTGAGAGACTTTGCCTCTTCCTCGGTTTCTACAAGAATATGACTTGCTCGTATCATGGGTAAAAAGATGTAGAAGAAGTTATAAAAAGTGTTAGGGTTGGAGTTAGTGGAAAAAATTAGGGCTGGATCCACTCGATCTCGAAATATTCGTATTCGCTTCCAGGAAGATCGATCTTCTTGATGACATAGTAGGTTACGCTGCTCTCCCGGTCAGATATTGCAACCATCATCTCAAGGCCAGATGCAGAGCACTCTGCAAGTGCCCTCGCAAGCTCTTCTCCGCCAATATACTCATCTTCAGTCAAAGAGTACATCAGGTATTTGGGAGTGCCTTCCTTTGGAGTCTCGATTCCACCCTTCTTCCGGTGGTATAGAAGGAAGTCAAGTTGTGGTTTTTTGGGATTCGGCTTTTTGGTGCTCTTTTTCCCTGGAATTGCAAGAATGAATGTCTTTTTGACGCTATGGGCAACACGGATTGCACGCGCCCATTCTGAGATCAGCTGCTTGTGTTTCCTTGGGAAGACATGAATTACATGGCGCGAGTGCATCCACTTCTCTTCACTCTTGACCGGAGAGGCTCCTGGGAAGTAAATCCTGAAGTGGGTCCCGAACTTAAAGCCCGTTTTAATAACATAGCCTCTGGACCTCCAGTCCTCGTAAACAAGATACATGTCAGAGAAGAACTTGATGCGCTTTTCTGCAACCTTTTCAACTTCCTTGAGCTTGCAGCCTTTTAGTTTCAGGTTTCCATGGCGAAGAAGGAAGATGGTCTCGAAAATATCAAGCTTGCTGATTCTTCCCCTATGGGATGACTTGTATGTTCCAAACTGGCCGATCCAGTATCGCTCATAGAGCTCTTTCCCGACATTTGCATCATCAACAAGCGTAATCAAATCATGCGGGAAGAACAAACCGTCAAAAGAAAAGGAATCGATTTTGAATTTGGAGCTTTCATAGCGAAGAAGCACAGTTCTTCCATAGTTGCCATCAGCTTCTTCGATTGGACGAAGGATCAGGCCCTTGTCCCTCCAGTCCTTGTATGTGAGGTATCTTGCAAGAAGCTTTTTGTTTTTTAGAAATAGTGATGCGACATCATTGAATGAATAGTTGTTTCCTGACTTGTCATAACACTTGCCGTTTCGAATATCCATTATGTAAAGCGCTTCCTCAGGAGTGAGGTAGATTATTCCTTTTTTCATCTGGCCGTAAAAACCGTTTTGAAGCGAAGTG
>CAZYZZ010000081.1:0-5339 GCA_964651995.1 Microcaldota archaeon | reverse complement strand
AGAACAGTCTTGATGAAAGCCTTCCGAAAACAACGTCCTGGATCTCATCATATGGCTTTTCCTTGATTGCTGCAAGTGTTTCTTCAACAAGAACTTCCCGAAGGTTCCTTCTTGTGTTTTCACTGACGCCAGAGCCTGTGACTGCGATAAGCTTTAGCCTAAGTTCCTCGCCATCTTTTGTCTTTTCATCAACAACCTGGTGGATAAGTGATTTTCCACGTCGTGCAAATGTTTTGATGAATGATGGGGCAACCTCATGACCAAGAAGTTTTGTTGTTGCCTCAGAGCCGCTGACATTGGTGATTCTGAACTTCAGTGTTGTGAACATTGCTATCTGTGAAGAGCCTCCTGCTCCAAGTTCAAAAAGGCTTGTTCTGACGATCCTGTCATTGAGCTTTTTTGGATCAGATGCAACAAGCTCCCCGATTTCCTTGCCTTCGAACAGGGAAGGTGCTTTGACAGTGTACCATTTCTTTGATTTCCATTTATCTACTGCTTTAACTTTTCTTGCTCCCACTAAATCACCATCACTTTACAAGCAGAGCTGCCTTGTCGCGCTCATATTTCCATCCTTGTGGGAGTCTTCCCTTTCCAGAATAATATTTCACAAGCCTGTTGATCTTTGATTCAACGTGGACAAGTTTAACATTGTTGCTTGTATCGTTCTTTGTTCCCTTTAGATGAGTTGACATTCTCACTGCCTTTTTGATCAGATTGAGAAGATCATCTGGATATTCTGGAGAAACGTTCTCCTTTGCAAGGAATGCGCTGATAGACATTCCAAGAATGGTCCTTACATTTGCAATTCCATGCTGGTCTCGCAAAGCCAAACCAATCTTGGCCGCAGAAACACCTTCTCTGGCGTTTTTGAGGATAAACTCCTGAAGGTCATCCTTACTCATAGTAACCCAGGAAGGCTTATCAGTACTCTTTGGACGCTTTGTCCCGGACTTACCTTTTTTCTTTGAATGTAATCTTGCCATAAAATCATCCGAATTTTACTGACCTCAGAGCGGTCAATACATCTAAAATATAGATTAAGTTCTAAGAGGTAATCTCTTAGAGAATTCTAGAAGCGCGTTATATCTATGTGATAGCTTGTTTTTTAATTCTATGCTTTCAGCGAACGTCTGATGCTCCCCGTCCGGAACAAAGATGGGGTCATAACCGAATCCCGTTTTCCCGCGGGGCTCAAGAGAGATAGTACCTTCGCACTTTCCGCGGACAAATGAAACATGCTCCTTGTCCATCATATATGCTATTACTGTCTCGAACTTGGCTGTGCGGTCCTCTGCATCTTCCATAAGCTTCAGTATCCCCTCATTTCCGATCTTATTGTGCACCCAGCCAGAATATGTCCCCGGAAATCCCGAGAGGGCATTGATGAAAAGTCCGGTATCCTCAACAAAAACAGCTTCCTTGGACATCCTGTAGGCTGCACGGACAGAATTTCTTGCGATTTCCTCAAGAGAATCAGAGCGGATCTCGGCATAATCAAACTGAAGATGCTTTATCTCATGATTTTTGAGGATTTCCTTTGCTTCATTGAATTTGTTTATATTACTTGTTGCAAATATCAATCACACACCCTTTGTTAGCTATGATATGCTAGATTTATAATGAGGTGGTTGGGTGGCAAAGAAGAAAAAGATCGCAGAAGAATCATTAAAGGAAATTGAAAAGGCATTGTTTGCAATCAGATTTTATCCAGTTGCAGTAGATGAAAAGGCAAAGAATGAGGCAGTAACAAAACTGATAAAGATCCATGATTCAGGAGATGACACGGTAAGGCAGCTGCTTCTCTACATGGTGCATGAGACAGTGGCAAAGACAGCAGAGTTTCGGGTCATGCACACACATGAATATATGAAAATGAAGAACGCGGACAAGGACCCTTCTCATGTGAGGATGGGAGTCTACCGCGCGATATTCAATTACAACACCTCGCTTGAAGGGACCTGCGAGCTTTATTATCTTCTTGGAAAGCTTAGCAAGGATGATGCTGCAAAGCTCCTGACATACCACTACACAAGGCTCTGCACAATGGAAAATGAGGCAAACCACATGCTTCGCGCTGCAATAATCCGCGCCCTTGGGGAGTCTGACTCGATATATGCACTGAATGCACTTCTTGAATATGTGAGGCTTGTTGACAGTGACAGGAGCATAAAATCAATAATTTCCGCACTCTCAAAATGGAACGAGAAGATAGATGACATGAAGATCAGTGCAAAGGAAAAGAAAAGGATCAAGGAAAGGCTTCATGAGATCATGACCGAAGAAACTGGTGGAAGGCATTATGGATAAACTGATACTTGATGATGGGAGAGTTGCACTGGTCTCATTTGTGGGGGCAAAGGATGATACAAGAGAATACCTCAGATTCATCAACAGGCTGATTGAAGAAAAGGCAAACATCGTCTACGAGAGGAAATTCACATTAAAGGAAGAAGAGCAGTGGAAGAAAAAGCAGATTGAAAGCCAAAGGAAAAAAACAGGATACACGATGGTTGCCAGGATCTCCGGAAAGATTGCAGGGACATCTGGTGCAAACCGCGGGAATTTCAAGGAAAGGGAGAACATCTCGCTTGGAATTGCAATTGCAAAGGAATTTCGCGGAATCGGGCTTGGGGAAGCTCTCCTGAGGCTCAACATCAGGAAGGCAAAGGAGGTTTTCAGGCCAAAGAACATATTCCTAACAGTCTTTTCAACAAACAAGATCGCACAGAGCCTGTATTCAAAAGTCGGATTCAGGGAATTTGCAAGATTTCCAAAATGGATAAAGCACAGGCGAAAATACTGCGATAGCATTTACCTGAAGCTCTAGGCAAGTTTGGAGCCGTTTGGAACATTTCGATCTGGAGCAGATAGCACAACACCACCATCAGTGTAAAAACCAGTAGTCAGAACCTCTGAAATAAACGGCCCGATCTGCTTTGGGGCAAAATTAGTGACGCAGATTACCTGGCGTCCGAGAAGGTCTTCTTTTTTGTACAATTTCGTTATTTGCGCGCTCGACTTCTTGATGCCGAATTCTCCAAAATCAATCTTCAGCTTGTATGCAGGAACTTTTGCTTCTGGAAAATCCTCGACTGAGACGATAGTGCCGACACGAAGATCGACCTTTTCAAAATCATTCCATGAGATTGTCATTTTAACCAGCTGTTGGGAATTCCAGTTGCGTCCTGCACTGTGGATCTTCCTGAAGATATCCTGATAGGAATAATTTGAAATACCCTAGGATAGGAATTCTCAGAACCACCTTTCCGCGGACGTTTTCCTCTGGAACAGGCTTGTTTTCAAGATCATTCTGGTAGTTGTAGATCTGGATGTCAAGTATTGGATTGTTGTCCCCGCGGGTGAGATAATAGTACTTCCCATCCACATTTATTTTGAACATTGTCCTGTGGACAATATCTCCTATAAGCGAATAATAGTCTGTCTGTGGCGGGTTGAAGATCATAATGTCATTGGAGAAATTTGCAAGGTATTCCTTTCCCTTGAATGATACTGAAGTAACGCATGGCTGCGAGGCCTGCGAGCCGTTTGAATATGTCATCGGGCAGCGGTCATAGCTATAGGTAAACGGGCCCTTTTTCTCAACAAACTCATCAGGAGACTTTACAAATGCCTGGCACATGTCAGTATGGCGATTGAAAACGCAATAGGAGAAAACAGATCCCTTTATTGTTGCGCTCTTGTTGCCATATGTGATCTCAGCCTTGTCATTGATTGAGTCAAGCTCTTCCCGAGTCATTTCTATTTCATATGCAGCAATAGGGCTTCCATGGACAAGTACAAAGTCTCCCCGCTGGAGATTCGGAAGCATGCTGCATGAGACAACGCCGGATATCGGAGTTTCGGTATTGAGGATAAATGATGCTCCATACCAGATGGCAACTGCAACTACAAGTGCAACGAGCGTATCGAGCACTTCGTGCTTCCAACCATGCTTGACAGCTCCTGCCTTCACCTCCATTCCGACAAAAACAAATATCTCAACAACAATTATTGCACCGATCAGAGGGGGGATAAAATTAAGCGGGCCATCTGCAAAAATGAAATTGGAAATAAGGAAAACAAAAAGAGTGCCTAGGAGCACTGCAGCCTGCAAATGCATCTTCTTCATGTTCTTGAAATCAAACATTTCATTCACTTGAGATGTCAGCAAACTGTCCTCTGAAATCTTCAATTTCTTTTTTAACGTCTGCAATTGCCTCTAGAACCAGCTTGGAAGGGTCTGTCTTCTTTGTCCTTACATATAGCCTTGGCTGGGACTGGGTTGGATGATCCAGCTTAAATGATGCAAATTCAACGTCTTTGTTGGTATTGAGCTTTTCAGATATCATTTGTGCAAGAGATTGATCCACACCAACTAGTTCCAGCTCAAGAACATTCTTCTCCTTAACTAAAATATTAACTTCCATCATTTCACCTTTTTCGTCTTCTTCCAGGCCTTGCATATATTATGCCAAGTCCAGGGCCTATCATACTGATATCAATGCCCATCTTGGAGATTTTTGATATTTTTGCTTTGAGTATGTCTCCGATTTTGATCTCGTCGCGAAGATAATCAACATAGCCTTTGCGTATTGCATTTACAGGAAGAACGGCAGTGATATCAGAGCAGCGTTCCTTGCCGTCCATCTCATTTACTGACATGCATGTGCAGATTGCCTTGTTGTTTGAAGTTTTGACTACCATGCAGTAAACTTCCATCCCGACATGCGGAAGCACGATAGACTTTCCTGCCCTCTTTACAGAAACAGTGCCAGAATCAACGACCTCAGCTCCAAAGGATGCTGAATAAATCTCATCATTTTCCGAATATGTATTTTCACCTGGAACTGCCTCCTCGCAGCTGAGCAAATGGTCTCCAGGTAAAACTAGCTTTTTCTTATCCATTAGAATTCACTTATTAGTGATTGATGAGAAGTTTTTTAAAGCACTTTCCCAAAGCTGGACAAACATAGACATCCTTATAAAAACACATTTTCAAACAATCACTTATTTAAATATCCCATCAAACATACATTTTATAGGAGGAAACAGATGAAGCGTCCGATATTAGTTCTTTGTATAGACAGGGACAATGACCTATACGAAAAAGGAAAGGTTAGTGGCCCTCTTATCGGACGGGAAAAAAATCTTGAGGGAGCAGTTGCACTATCGCTTGCAGATCCGGAAGATCCTGACTCCAATGCAATCTACTACTCGATAAAAATATTTGACCAGATGAGAGCAGACGGGCACAATGTAGAAGTAGTAACATTAACTGGAGACAAGCGCCTTGGATATACTGCTGATAAGGAAATAAGCTCTCAGCTTGATAAAATTTG
>CAZYZZ010000080.1:0-5373 GCA_964651995.1 Microcaldota archaeon | reverse complement strand
TTAAAGTTTCTTTTCCAGGATTCCAGGCAGCAGGACATACCTGTGCAGGATTTTCCCGGACAAATTTTGCTGCCTGAAGTTTTCGAAGTGCTTCCTTTGCGCTTCTTCCTATGCTGTTATCATGCACTTCAAATGCCTTGAGCACTCCGTCTGGATCAATTATGAAAGTTCCACGAAGAGACAATCCTTCTGCTTCAATATGAGTTCCAAATACCTTGCAAAGTTCATGTGTCGGATCTGCACCCATTGGATATTGGATCTTCTTTATTGCTGGCGAATTGTCATGCCATGCCTTGTGCACGAATGCAGTATCAGTACTCATGCTGATAACCTCTGCATCTGACTGCTTGAAAAGATCATATGCATTTGCAAATTCCTCAAGCTCAGTTGGGCATACGAAGGTAAAATCAGCTGGGTAGAAAACCAGGACTAGCCATTTTCCCTTGTAGTCTGATATTTTGACCTTCCTTATTTCTTCATTTTGAAAAATTTCAAATTCAAAATCCGGTATATTCTCTCCTATTCTAATCATAGAATTCACTAATTAATCTAAAATTGGTTCATTATTAAAACCTTATGGTTCATAATTCGAACATGGATGAAAAAGATGAAGTGATTCTTGAGGCATTGCTTGAAAATAGCAGGGTGCCGCTCACACACATCGCATCGAAGCTGAATATCAGCGAGACTGCAGTCCGCAAAAGGATAAAAAAACTTGAAAATAAGGGAATAATCAGGGCATATACAGCAATAGTGGACCCTTTCTACCTTGGGTATGAAGGAGTTGCACTGGTCGGGGTAGATGCTGTTCCAGAGAAGATTGTTGCTGTTTTTGAAGAGATCAAAAATCTCCCTGGAATCAGATATTCTGCAATGACTTCAGGAGACCATATGATGATGTTTGAAGTATGGTATAAGAATTCCGAGAAGCTCAACAAATTCATCCTGAACCTGGAAAAAATGCAGGGAGTAACAAGAGTATGTCCTGCTGTTTATGTCAAGCGTGCAGAATAGTCATAATTACATGTTTTTAAACTTATTGTAACATAATATAATTATGAATGGGCAGAGAAATCCATCAAAGAGCAGATTGAATGTTGCATATTCACCAACCAGATCAAACTCTATTATAGTTTCAAAAATAAGGCATCTTCCAATGCTTGAGGGAATTACCTTTGCCCCGCTTCCGGAAAATAATTCAGAGAGGAGAACCATTCTTGCAAATATGACTAGCAGGGAAAGAACAGTTTTCCTGTGGGGAGACGGACATTGCCACGATGAGAGCTATAATTTTACTTCAAGGCCGCTTGCAGATGGAACAAAAAGGCTGAAGGTCAATCTTGATGCCCATTGTGATGAATATGTTTCCATGGACGATGGAGGAGATATGGATTTTGAGACGATGAAGCCAATGCGGGGAAATCCAAAATTCATGACATTTGCAAACCACATGAGCTGCACAGAAGCAGAAGGAGTTGAGATATTTACTACTGATAGGATGAATAATGGAGTCCTTTCTGAAATGGCCAATACTTTTGTCCAGATAATGACAAAGCGCGGAATGATAAAATTCGTTAAGAGCGCTTGTGAAAAGGCGCTTTCTTTCGAAGGAGAAGTAGATCTTACTCTTGATCTTGACCTTATCCGGGGAATCGCTGTAGAACCTGTTTTCATGCAAAAAAAGGATGCGGTTGGCTCGTGCAGGGTCCTGGAAGATCTGAGAAGAATTATGCACAAGATTTCTGTTTTTGATATGGGCGGAGTAGTTGGTAATATTCCAGACTTTAATCTTATTGAAGGAGTTTTGCTCGGGAAGCCTCCCAAAGAGGAAGAGGTCAGAAAATTCATTTTGGCTTCTGAAAATCCTGAGCTTGCCAGAGAAAACAGGTGGATGGCTGATTTTGTAGGTTCTTATACTGCCATGACAATCGCAAATGCAATTGAGATTTTTGCAGAATCGCGCAAGTAGAAATTAAACTTGAGCAGGTCAATAACAGTTGTGCATCTAAATGAAAGGCAGTCCATTTGAACCTGATTCCAAAAAGAAGATAAAGGAAATTGGAACAGTTACAAGAAAGATAGCAGAAGAAATATTGCTTCTAAAAAACAGTTTCATCCGGCTGAAGAATTTTGAAATCGAAAATGCATTAAAGAGAGAAGATCTCATCTGGTATCGAAATGCCATTAGCACAGAAAAGAATCCGCTGTTTGGCAGAGAAGATAATAGCAGAGTAAAAAGACAGGCGCAGCCAGAAGAGATAGAAGTCTTTGATCAAAAAGAGGGGCTTGAGATATACATTAGTTTTACTGAGTATGATGAATTTCGATCTAAGCAAAACATAGTCATACCTCAATTATGGATTTGCAACCATGCAGTTGAATTCAAAGTTAAGGGCCCTGAGACTGAAGAGATAAGAAACAAAATTGAAAAGATATTGCTGGGGCAAAAACAAGCTGCCGAATAATTATCTTGGCTCTACTGGATCCATCTGCCTCTGATCAAATACCATTACTGAATCATAGGCAGCCCCATTCAATGTTATTCTTCTTGACATTCCAGCATAATGAACACCGCTGGCAGTAACGTTCCAGTTCTGGAAACCGTCTTCTTCAACAGAGAAACAAAGGAATTGAGCGTCAGTAATCTGCACTGCAGCCGTTGCTCCAAATTCTGTGCATGCCTGATCGCATTGAATCTCCGGAGTATTTTCTGGCATTCGCACGGTCATGCAGTTGAGATCTTCAAGACCATTTACCCTTACAAATTTCCTGGGAGCCTCAAACCAGTATGCAGCATGTGAAGTTGAATTGAAATATTCATCTGCAGCTTCAGCTCCATGGCGGCGCATAAGCTCGCTATAGTGCGCCATCCTGATTTCATTGATTATCTCTGCTCTGGATGTTTCCAGATCTGCAAAAGAATAACGATCTACAAAACGGTCCACCCGATCTTGAGCTTCTATAAGGAAATCCTCTCTCCACAGATTCCCAAGCTCCTCCCGAAGAGCTGAAAAGTCCCCGCCGGTTCTGCGAAGGCTCTCTAAAATAAAAATATCTGCTTTGATGTATTTCCATTTTGGATGAAGGCTCATGGAAACTGCAGGATCTGGATCAAGCCGGAATGTTTCCTGGTAGATGTGGCGAAGGGCATCGCGAAGAGCCTCAAGACCATAGAACTGGTTGGTTGCCTGCGCAGCCCACATATTTTCATCACGGGTTGAATTCTCCTGATTTGAATAGACGACAAAAAGCATCAGCATCTGCTCTGCGGAATTTGCTTCGGCGCCAACCTCGCCATGTGGAGTTTGCAGATGGCCGATCTCATGGGATATCATAGAAAAGTCATCAAGATTAAGTGCAGGCAGATGGGTATATATCCCCAGATTCCCGCCAGGTTCATTGTTTTCCGGAGTAATGGCATAGGCAGTACCATACAAACCAACATCAGGATTGTAAAAGCATTCTTCATCAAGCTGCGTAAATGAAGTTCGGAATTCTCTTGTGAGCCCTTCTGTTGAAAGGCTGTGTGAAGCGCGAACCGCATGCACAAGCTCCTCTCCCATAAAGCCATCAGGCATTCTCAGCCTTCTTACTCCAGCTACCCTTCGCTCATCATCAAACTCAGTTTCATTAAGTACAATAGTAGTGTCATTGTGCTGATCGCATGATTGTTCAACAGGAATTTCAGGAGCAGATACTTCGGCTGAGCACGAGATCATGGCAGAGGTTACCAAAGGCAGAGCTGCCTTAAGTGCAGATTGTCCGGCAGTTCGCATTCGAGTCTTTATGCTGTTCCATGGTCTTGAAGCTGGCTTCCTGATTCTCACCATAAATAGATATATTTAGTAACAGTTTAATAAGCCATAAGAAAATCTTAAAATTCGAATCTATTGCAGGAGGAAGGTCCGGAGAGCAGGCCTCTGAGCCCCTTGCTTAGGGATTAGAGTCTGCATTTCCAATCCTACCCTGTGCATTCCGAACTGATCTCAGGTCAGTAGAAACCTCTGCTGAACCTCGTTACCAAGGGCCATTCTGAGGGGCAGAGAATAAAAACCCTGCCCCATCTAGAGCAGTTACTTCAGAGAATCTTACTTAGCTATGAAGTGCTCCTTAATCTTCCTAAAAAGTACATCTAATCGTTCTTCAGTAATATCAGACGGGATGTTTATGCTTAATGTGATCTGAGAATGAGCAGACATATCTGAGTTTTTTTGTTCTGAAGCCGGTTTTATTGGCTTCGGTTGATTAGGTTCTTGTCTCACAGTATCACGGTCGGTAAACGTTTTTCCAGCTGGTTGTACATCCTCAAAATGTTCTGTTGATTGAACAGAATCCGAAAGTAAATATTCTCCCTCTTCCTCTCGGATTAATTCAACATATTTTAGGTATCCTATCAATATTTTTAGAGAGTTATCATGCAATCCTTTTTTTGCTCCAGAATCCAAACCCAGTTTATTTACTAAAACCTCCAAAGAGGCTTTGTTTTTCATACGTAGGAGACTGTTCACCGAATTAAAAAACCATGTGTCTTTCAAGATATCTCGCAGGATTTGTTTTGCTTTTGCTTCATCTCCCCATTCTAGGGATCTCTGGAAATCAATTAATTTCTCTGTTGGTAAGTAGTGCCCTGGCTTTCCCTTGATCACTTTGATCAAGCCGATTGATTCCAAAAACTTATTCAAACCACTGACTTTTTGCTCATGGAAGTCAACTACGCCTTTGAAATCAGTATATTTCAGACCTTCCTTTTTGTTATTCCCAAGGACATAATATCCCTTTATTGTTTCAAGATGGTCGCTTAGTTTAGTGACTCGGTAGTCTGGAAGTACTTTCTCGACGTTTACTCTCTGCCGTGTGAGTCCTTTTTCAGAACTCGAATCAATCTCTTGCAAATCAACATTTTCTTCTTGACTTTCATTCATCCACATCACCTATTTTTTTATCTTGTTCCAATCATCAACAATGTCTAGGGCTTGATCCCACCATTCACTGAAACCAGGGTCTTCCTTCCTTAAAATAATCTCATCCGCTTGACCTTGTAAGATGGTGTCTATTGGCGGAATCTTAAAGATTGAACTTGAAGATATGAACCAGCGTCCGTGGAGACGGTTCAGAATCTTTTTGTCCACAATGACCCTGTGTGAAATGAATATTTCTTTGCCGCCAAGTTCCTCCTGTAATCTCTTGAATTCATTTCTGACTCCTTCATCTATGTGGGCTGTGCCAGTCAACAAGAGAATCTTGGATACGTTGTTCCCATCAGAATATTGGCAAATTAACTCGTACATCTTTGGACTGAAATGCTTTTCAAACCAGTATATGTGTCCATCTGCATCAGAAAACATATGTTTAATCCGTAACAGATTTGAATAT
>CAZYZZ010000079.1:0-5510 GCA_964651995.1 Microcaldota archaeon | reverse complement strand
GGCATTATCTTCTTTATAATCGCAATAACAAGTTCGTCCTTATCTGGAAGTTCAGGTATCTAAATCACCCAAGTTCCTCGACTATATCTCCGTGAATGATTGCAACACCACCGCTTGGATGAGCAAGAGGTTCGTTGCAGGAGCTGCAGTTTACAATTTGTGTGGTATGACTGAATACTGTCTGTTCATTTCCACATTTGCATTTTACTTTCAGGTATTTGCTTTCCATAGAGTCCCACCTACTTTGCTTTTAGTTCAATTTTTTTGGTTGTCCTTCCGCCAACAATTCTCTCTTGCTTTTTCTTGCAATCACTGCAAATAAGAGTAAGTTTCTGCCTTTTTCCCTGTTTCTTAACAGTTTTTTCACCAGCTCTTTTACTTCCGTGTCCAGTAAGAGATCTGTTGTGAGCCCTGTTACCTTTTGCCATGGTTCTTGGCCTGCCTTTGCTTGCTGCTTTCACCTTGTGAGGGGAATGCTTCTTACAAGACGGACAATAAGCATTTGTTTCTTTTGGAAATTTCATAGTTTTCACCTATAGAAGTTCTGCCATTCCTGATTTCAACAACCAATCGGCTTCAGGCTTGGGAAGATTCTGCTCTTCGCCTTCCTTGAAAGGACCGTAGACTGTATTGTCAAGACCTCTATATTTATCAACATCTTTTAGAATCTTTACTCTCTGAGAAACATCCTTTGGATCTTCCTTGGTTTCCCAGATACTCTTGACATTTTCTCTAGAATTCTTAATTATTGAGGTCAAGCCTTTTAACAGTTCCTTTTCTTCTGTCGTAAGGCCGATTCCTTCCCTTGAGCCGCCAACAGCGAGCAAAACGATCTTTTCCTCCCGCTTTGACGCAATTGAGGCAACGATCTTCTTGAGATTTTCATATTCCTTGATTGCAACAAGTGACTGGGATGAGAATGCCTCGCTCTTCTTTTTCTCAAGAAGCTTGGAGATAAGCTGATAAAAGTCATCCGGAAGGCTGACAACTGCAGATGATTCCATCTCCTTTCTCTGGATATCTCTAAGATCAGAATAGTCTAACATACCTCAACTCCCAAAAGAATATGCGCATTTGGCTTTTTATTTCTTCTTTTTGGCCTTTTTCCTTGGTTTTTTCTTGATTTTCCTGTATTTCTTTTTGGAGAGGCCCTCGGATTCCATTTTCAGATCCCGCTTTTTCTTTTTGGCCTTCATTATTCCCTCGACTTTTCCTCTATTGAGATTGGATTTCTTCTTGATCCGATCCTCAGTCATTGGCTTTGCCCTTCCAATTGGCATCTTGGCATGGACCTCGACAATGTCGATATACTTTTTTCTCTTTATTCCAAAGAGCGCGAGGAACTCTCCTATGAGACGCTCTGCAAGGGAAGTTTCTTTCCGGACCCGGAGTGGACGTACAGGAAGCTTTTGTGCTGCTCCGGACGGCCCGCCTCCAACAAGACCCCATGATTCCTGCTCTGCACCAAGGCAGCTCTTGCAAAGCCTCTTCCCGTTCCATATATAGACAGTATCAAGGTCTTTTCCGCACCTTTCGCAGAGCTCTGGATATGAAATGCGCTGGAGTTTTGGTTTTTTGTGGACATACTCGGTGGATTTCCTGTCGTGGTCGCGAAGATCCTGGATGCATATAGGACATATCCACTGGCCACGGTACTGCTGGAGTTCGCTCGCTGGCAGATACATTCCGCACTTCCAGCATTGCTTGTTCAGTCCATAGAATACGCATGCTGAACAATAGGCAAGGCCGTCTGAACCATATTCCATGTGGCCTTTGCGGCCACATCTTGAACACATCCCCATTGGGGAAGCTATCGCATTAAGATATTAAAATCAGTGAGTGTCCAGATACTGGATCATCCTGCGGCCTTCTGCGCCCTGTCCGCGCAATGAGGTCCTGATATTGGCCTTAAACTGGTTCAGGTCCCTGTTGAGCCTTACTGCTCCGTGCTCCAGCCTTGCAACATGCCTGCGGATATAACTAAGTATTCCGGCATAGGTTCTAGCTACATTATTGTCTGAAAGCTGGGCTAGTGTTACCCTCGCAGAATAGCGCCTTCCATAAAATACGAATGGAACTGCGATTTCGGTTGCTCCAAGTCCCCTCCTTCCTCTTCCGACAGTATATCTGATCTGGAATGGAGATCTTCTTGTTCCTGAGCCGCCAGTAACACCGTCAACAGGTTCTCTGGTAGTTGATCTTGCTCTTGGAGCTGGGCCTTCCGGCTGCACCGGCGGGGTCGTTACCTGTGGAGGCGGAGGAGTTGTAATGGTCCTTCGCGGAGTTGGTGATACGGTCCTTTGAGCAGGAGCCTGTGGCTGTACCGGAGTTGGAGTTGCAGTAGTTCTCCTCGGAGTTGGTGAAAGATTAACAGCAGTATGCGGAACAAAATCAAAATTAAACCTGCTCCTCTGATTTCCGAGGTAGGCATTGATCATGGACTGCTGATTTCTCTCCATCCATGTGCGGACGAATTGTTCCCTTTGAGCTGGAGGAAGAGTTGCCAGATGTTCTGTGAGAGCGCGAATCTGTGCTTGTGGTATCCTGGCAACAAGGTATTGTCTGTTTGCCCCCCTTGGAGGGCCGAATGTCGGAATAATCAGGGTAATTCTGCTGATTTGTCCCCTGGTCATTTCAACAGGATTTGCAATAAGACGAGATGCAGCAGCATTTGTCATATATGTTCGATCACAACGCAAATGAGTAACTTCTGGAGCAGCTGTTCTATGTGTTTGGGCCATGAAAAAAATTAGAAGAAAGAGATTTATATATTATCTGGTTACCTCATCACTCTTCTTCGGGATGTTGTGCTGGATTTGAGATATTCTCCGATAGTCCCTGAAAACTGCGGATTTGCAGCAGCTCTCTTGAGCATAGACTGGATGGGAGTTCGAAGCGCTGATGCAGAAACCTCCAGCGTAGTCTGACCATGATGGCCACGGACATGCTCTGTTGCCTTCCTTGCTGCTACATGTGCGATCCTGTTTGCGAGTTTTTTAGTGCTTGTCCTGTAGTTTGGCTCTGCCTTGGCAGTGACATACTGAAGCTTGAAATAGGTCTTGTATGTACCCTCACCGCCTTGGCCAACTGCTGTTGAATGGAAAGTGCTTGAAGTGATCTGCTTTCCTGAAGAAGTGTGAGCAACAGAAACTTCTATTACAAATGGGTTTTTCGAAGAACCGCTTCCGCCCTTGAGCTTTACTGGCAGTGGGGCTTTTGAAGTATCAACTGTCTTGGAAGGCCTCTTTGAAGCTGCCGGAGAAGTTTTTGCAGGTGGAGGAGGAGTTAATGCAAGCGGAACTGATGCTGTTGGTGCAAATGAACCGCATGTAAAAGTTGAGCTGCTGCTCCTGCCAATTGACTTGATTCCTGCTTCAACAGTCCTCTGAAGGGAGCTTGTGACCAGTGGCTGGCGCTCTTCCTGCTTCAATTTGGATGCTGCAAGGACAAGGGCATTGATGTATGAATCAGGAACAGTAATCTGAAGATGCTTCTGCCTGTCGAATGTTGGAACAAAAAGCTTGAGGCCGGTGATTTTTCTTCTCCTTACCTTGTGACTCTGAAATCTTTTCATAGGGCCTGTTACTGACTTTACTGTGCACTGGTGCTTGGTCTCTTGAGCCTGAGAAATGCTTGGCAGTGCAAATGATGCCAGAATCAATCCTGCAACAATCGGAGCTTTCCTTATAAAAGATACAACTCTTGACCTTCTGTCTCTGGCAGAGGTCTGTCCCCTAGAAGTACGGTTTAATGATTTCATAATAATCCATTAGTTATAATACTGAGATATCTTTATAAACCCAGACCAAACCACTAACGAAGACAAAATTATTAACAGAGAAGATGATCTTAGGTTGACATTTGTGAACTTTTGACAGGAGAAGGATAGTAGGAACAAAAGCTTAGGTTGGCCTAACGAAGTTTTGCGAACTTTTAACAGAAGAAGAACATTAGGAAAAGTTCAAATAAAATAAAAAGAAAAAAAGAGAAAGGCAATTATGCCTTCTGCAACTGACTTACAAAGTCCTGTGCTGCCTCGAGTGTGTCAGGTCCTTCTTTACCAGCGACCACAATCTTTGATCCCTGAACGACTTCCCTAACAACTTTGGTCTCGGCAGTCCAGTCTACAGCAGATCCTTCGAGAAGCTCTCCGGTAACTGAGTTAACTTTGTCTCCACCAACAGATACGAGTGTGTTTACACCAACTGCATCTGTGTCGAGGATAACCAAGTTTCCGTAGTCTCCTGTGTATGGAACAGCTACTTCAACTGAAGGTGCGTTGTTTGGCATAATTACTGCGCTAACTCCGCTCATATCAGCTGTACAAGATACTGCACCACCTGCTGCACTGCATGCACCAACATCTTCGGTAATTTCGAGTACTTTAACAGTTACTCCGCTGACGGTTGTTGATTCGCCCTCACCGAGTGTTACAACGGTTGTTGAGTCGCTTGCTGTTGATGTTTCAGAAGGACCAAGCCACCATTGTGCGTGTGCAAGTTTGTGTGCCATGTCGAATTCAACTGTGTTGTCATCGATCATGTCAAAGACAGAACCTCTTTCAGAGACGTATCCTTCTTCTACAAACTCGAATCCGCCCTGAACTGGACCAGATACTGGGTCGTTTCCATCGTATGCATTGTCAACACCCTTGGTTGCAGTGTCAGTTGCGTGACCATAGAGAACTTCTTCATCATCAGAAGTTACCTGGACATCGCTGGTTGTTCCACCGCTTCCGTCATAGGAGTTGAAGTCAAAGCTTGCATCTCCGGAATCTCCAGTGTCAGTTTCAGATACACCGAAAATGAAGTAGTCGACATATCCGTTTGCTGAGCCAGATCCTGCTTTCTCTGAGACTGCAAACACAAAGTGTGCAAGTCCGTCGAGTTCACCGTCATAGCTTGAGGTTGTGTCAGACTCGAGCAAGTCGCCGATGTATAGTTCGCTGCCGGTTCCAACATCACCTTCTTCCTGAATAACGATAGCTCCACCTTCAACGAAGTTGTTGTCTCCGTCTCCAATGTCGTCATATCTTACTTCAAGATATTCAGATGTGAGGTCACCGTACTCCTGTACACCATAGTCGTTGCTTGATGCAGAGAGTTTCATGAAGACAGAACCACCATTGAGTGTATAATCACCCATTGAGTCTACATCTCCACCTGGACCATCGTCATCACAGATTGCTGGACCTGGAATTGCAGTGTTGATTGCAATGAAGAACTCATTGTTGGATAGGTCTGTTCCTGGACGGTCAGAACTGTCCATTTCAAACACTGAACCACTGTCACCAGAGCTTACTTCGATGTATGGTGCGTAGATGGTACATGCTGTTTGGTCATCATCGTTTGCGGCACCGTCAAAGTAGTCATCGAGTGGACCCTTGCTCTCTGAAATGTCCTTGTCTGAAGTTTTAATTTCAAACTTAAGGTTGTATCTGTCTTCAGATGCAATGTCAAGTCCCTTGTATGAAAGCTTCCATGCAGTTGGCTCTTCAACAAGTGATACAT
>CAZYZZ010000078.1:0-5549 GCA_964651995.1 Microcaldota archaeon | reverse complement strand
CTTACGATTTCCTTCCGCAAAAACCAGGATCTTCGCTATGGCGAAAACCCACACCAGACTGCTGCATTCTATGTCGATGACCTTTACAAGGAATCCTCAATTGCAAATGCAAAGCAGCTTCAGGGAAAGCAGCTCTCCTACAACAATATCCTTGATGCAAACTCTGCACTTGCACTAATCAAGGAATTTTCAGATACCACTGCTGTTGTGATGAAGCACAATAACCCATCTGGTGTTGCTTCTGCCTCAACACTTCTTGAAGCATACAAGCTGGCAAGGTCTGTTGATCCAGAGGCAGCATTTGGCGGAGTCACTATCCTCAACCTGAAAGTTGATGAGGATCTTGCAACTGAAATAACTTCAAAATTCATCGAGATTGTTCTTGCACCTTCATTTACTGAAAAGGCACTTGAGATCTTCTCAAAAAAGAAAAGACTAAGGCTTCTTCAAATTGACGGTCTTCACAAGAACCATCCACCATATCGCGAGTATCGCTCTGTTGTCGGCGGCCTTCTTGTCCAGGATGGCAATGTCATTCTCCATGACAAGCAGTTCAATATTGTAACAGAGAAAAAGCCGACAGATGAAGAAGTTCTTGCAATGAAATATGCATGGAAAGTGTGCAAGCACGTGAAATCCAATTCAATTGTTTACGCGCAGCCAACAAGGGTTATAGGTATTGGTGCAGGACAGATGAAGAGGGTTGATGCAGCTCGCCTTGGTGCTGATATTGCTGCTGATTTTGGATTAGAACTAAAAGGCTGTGCAATGGCTTCTGATGCCTTCTTTCCGTTCAGAGACGGAATAGATGCAGCAGCAAAGCGTGGAATCACCGCAGTAATACAGCCAGGAGGCTCAATCAGGGACCAGGAAGTAATTGATGCTGCAAATGAGCATGGAATCTCCATGGTATTTACCGGTGTGCGCCATTTCAGGCATTAGTTACTACAAATGTATTAAAATGTTGTGTTTTATAGTATTATTTCATGAGTAAGAAAAGAAGGCTTAGAAAACCCCATACATCTAAACCCAAAAATAAAACAAATCAGGTTCCTTTGGGCACACTGCTCAGTCCTTTCCGAAAGATGCTTCCACTGGCACCTCTTGCTATTGGAGCAGCTGTCGCAGGGACTGTCCATTCCCGCGACCAGGAGAGAGCAGAACAGATTCAGAATGAAATAGATTCAACAGTTGCTGAAGTTCGAGAGCAGACTACCCGAACAAGTGTCAAGGTCGGACTCAGCGCGCTTCAGAATCCTGAAGTAGTAGCAGACATCACCGAAAGGGCGCAGGATGGTGGCATCTCGAAGCAGGATCGACGCGAGATCGGCATATCGCTTCTCAGGGAAGATCCAACTGCACTCACAAGTATAGTTGCCAATGCCTTTGCTGCTTCTGCCAGAATAAACCGCCTGAGGACTGAACTTCAGGAGGTTGAAGATAACATGACTGGCCGGGCAACAAATGCATTCATGTATACTACAGGAGCACTTTACCTAGTCTATCTGCCAGTTTATCTGCGAAATAGAATCGCCTCAATGTTCATGGCCAAACATGCTGAGAAAGCAGAAGAGCGCAAGATGGCAAGAAAAGCCAGGAAACCACACCGGAAAAAGAAACCGGAAAAGAAGCCTCCTGAATCCCAATACCTGGCCCCAGTTGATACCAAGCCAACCAAAGTCAAAAGGGAAAAACCAGCTGAGGCTGATGATGTACAAGGCGAGTTCGACAAGATAGTGTCCAAAACAGCCCCAAAGAAAAAGAAGAAGAGAAACCGCAAAAAAGGCCCGAAGAAACCCCAGATTCTAGGTGAGGAGACTTCAGATGTCCTGAGCGGACTTGGTTTCAATCCACTGAAGGCTGAGCAGGCAATGATCCGCGCATTCAGGATTCTTAGCCCGACCAGCATCTATATTGCAATGCGCTATGCCCAGACTCCGGATGTTCTCAAAGGAATCAGGGCCGCTTTCAAGGACGAGGCAAAGTCCCGCGAGTTCATGGACCTGCTAAAGAAAGAGGGCATGCTGCAGTATCACAAGGGAACTGACTGTGTCAGCCTTGAGCCCAAGCCAACTGGCGAGCTCGGCAATCAGATTCTCAATGACATACAGGCCAGGGTCGTCGATGTCCAGAGGGCCGGGAAGAAAAACGGATCATAGAGAATTCGCATATCTTTCTGCAAGCTTTATGTATTTGGTTATCCTTTCTTTTGCTTCATCTTTTTTATTCTGTGAATAGTCTATTGCTGCAATTTTTGCCCTGACATTTGCCCTGTAGCATTTGTAGATCCGGATCATTGACCGAAGGTCCTCATCATTGCTTTTTGCAATATATTCATCCACAAACAGATTCGCAAGCTCCTCCTCTCCAAATGCATCGAGATCCATCGCCATGAATGCTATCTCGCTTGCAGTATCTATGAACCTGAAATCCCTGCTAAACTCAATACAATCAAAAATAGTTATTTTCTCTCCGATGAATATGTTTGCAGAATGCAAATCCCCATGGCAATCGCGCACTTTTCCGCTTTTCTGCCTCTTTTCAAATTCGCTTCTGTTCTTTTCAATAAATCCATCTGATCTTTCCAAAATAAAATCAACTATCCCTCCAAGCCCGCACGCATCTTCTATTATGTCCCTGAAGTTTCCAAGATCATCAATCTGCCTCTTTACTATATCTGCACTTCCGTATCCAGGCTCTGATATAACATCAATCTCTTTGTGAAACTCCGCAACTATGTGCGCAATTTCTTTCACATGATCCAGGCCAACCTTTTTTTCTCCAAGAAGCAAATCCATTCTTGTTTTTTGATCCAGCCTTTTCATTTTTACTGCATAATCAACAATCTCTCCATTCCCATTGAATTCCAGAATATCATCAATCTCATTAACAGAAACAACTTCGATGTAAACTTCAGGGGAAAGCCTCTTGTTGAGCCGCACTTCTTCCTCGCAGAACCTCTTTCTTTTTTCAAGAGTAGAAAAGTCCAGAAATGAGAACTTTACTGGTTTTTTTATCTTGTATGCAAAATCACCTGAGAGAAGCACCCATGAGATGTGTGTTTCTATCAGCTCAAACTTTTTTTCAAGTTCCCTGATTCTCTCATCATCCATGCCTGGCACCCAGATATGTCATTGCCTTTGTTATCTGCTCATCTGCCGGAAGAGAGCAGTCTACCTCAAGATGTTTCTCTTCGATGGGCTCGAATTTCTCCTTTAACTTAAGATATATGTCATAATCCGCATCGCTTATCCCTGTTTTTCTCTTTCCTCTCATCTCAAGCCTTTTCTTTATCATGTCCTCTGAAAGTATGCATCTTATCACATAATATTTTGTCTTGGTGTCTCTTGCAATATTAATTACGCGCTGCCTGTATTTTTTGCTGTAGAATGTAGCATCCACAATAACATTCCTTTTTTTCAAAAGCTGCTTTTCTGTTTGATTTACAATCTCATCATAAACCATCTTCTTCTCCTGCTCAGTGTACTTTGGATTCTGGAACACTTCCTTTCTCACCTTGTCTGT
This sequence comes from Microcaldota archaeon, assembly GCA_964651995.1. Lineage (GTDB taxonomy): Archaea > Micrarchaeota > Micrarchaeia > Anstonellales > Bilamarchaeaceae > Bilamarchaeum. The sequence goes on along the minus strand of CAZYZZ010000078.1, from coordinate 2,024 downwards.
ATTCAGGTGTATTGCAGGGAGTATCTTCTTCAGCCTTCTTGAGAGCGAACTTTTTCCGCTTCCTGGAAGTCCGCATATGATTATAAGCATAATCAGTAAATAGCGTATTTAGTTTTATATAGACGAGTTTTACAGTGATCACATGGAAAACTACGATGTAATAGTAATAGGAGCAGGGCCTTCAGGCTCTAGTTGCACTGCCTTCCTCTCAAAAGCAGGAAAAAAAGTTCTTCTTCTTGACCGTGCCAAATTCCCAAGGGAAAAGATCTGCGGGGACGGAATCAGCGGCCGCTCGGTAGGGGTTCTACATGAGCTTGGCCTTCTCAAAGAAATCCAGAGCAGGGATCACGAGGACATGTATGGAGTTACATTCTCCTCTCCAAACGGCACTGTTGTTCCAGTAAAGGCAGCAGGCGGCAAGGAGGCTCCGGGATTTGTCTGCACCCGCATGGTTCTGGACGATGTCTTATTTCAAAATGCCAAAAAGCTTGCTGCTAAAACAATCGAGGAATTCCTGGTCACCGGCTTTATCGAAGAAAACGGAAAACTTGTCGGAGTAAAAGGAACTTGCAAAGGCGAAACATCCGAGTTTCGGGCAAAGGTAATTGTTGGTGCTGATGGAGCAGCCGGTTTTACTGCAAGGGCACTTGGAGTAAACAACTCTGATGCAAAACACCAGTCTGCAGGAGTCCGTGCATACTATGAAAATGTCGGCGGCATGGGCGATAAGATAGAGCTGCATTTTGTCAAGGAAACCCTTCCCGGCTATTTCTGGATTTTCCCGCTTCCGGATGGAAGGGCCAATGTCGGAATTGCCATTCTTGTCAGCCATGTCAAATCCAAGAAAATCAACCTCACAAAGCTCCTGGATGAAATCACAACCAGGAATCCTGTTTTCAGAGAGCGGTTCAAAGATGCAAAGCGGACTACTGATGTCCGGAGCTGGCTTCTTCCTCTTGCAACCAAGAAGATCAGGAATTATGGAAATGGCTATGTGCTGATCGGAGATGCGTCTTCACTCATTGATCCGTTTACTGGAGAAGGGATTGGCAATGCCCTCACAAGCGGGAAAGTATCTGCACAGGTTATCATCGAAGCTCTTGACCAGAACAACTTCTCAGAAGAAAAGCTTTCTGAGTATCACAAGAGGCTCTATGACATAATCCAGAGCGAGGTCAACACAAACAACAATCTCCTTCGCATGTGCAATCATCCGTTTCTGGTTGATCTGATTATTGGAAAGGCCCACAGGAGCAAGGACATCCGCGAAGTGATCTCAGATGCAATCCTGAATCCTGACAATCACAAAAATCTTACAGATCCTGTTTTCTTTGTAAAGGCTCTTTTAGCTTGATTTTTTATTTTTTACCCCATCAATATCAGAACATGAAATTTGATCTAATTGTTATTGGCGGAGGCTCTGGCCTGACTGTGGTTAGCGCAGCAGCAGCCCAAGGCCTCAAGGTGGCAGTTATCGAGGAAGGGCCACTAGGCGGAACATGCCTCAACCGCGGCTGCATACCCACAAAGATCCTTGTGCACAGTGCAGATGTTGTCCAGACAATCAAAAACTCCGGCGAATTCGGAGTAAATGTGGATTCGAAGCCTTCTATTGATTTTGAAAAAGCAATGAAGAGATCATGGGTGGTTGATGAGGATGCTCAAAAAATAGAGGAGTCACTTCGAAAAAACCCTAATATTACTCTCTACAAGGAAAGGGCAAAGTTCACTGGTCAAAAAACCATTTTGGTAGGTGGTGACGAGATTTCTGCAGATAAGATTGTTATTGCAGCAGGAACCCGCCCTTCAGTTCCTCCAATCGAAGGTCTTGATTCTGTTCCATATATGACCAGCAGGGAAATCCTGCGTATCAAAGAGCTTCCAAAGGAGCTTCTGGTTATCGGAGGAGGATATATCTCAACTGAGCTTGCCTATTTCTTTTCAGCTATGGGCTCGAAGGTAACGATACTGCAGAGAAATGTCAGGCTGCTTCCGAGGGAAGACCAGGAGATCGGAGAAAAATT
>CAZYZZ010000077.1:0-5637 GCA_964651995.1 Microcaldota archaeon | reverse complement strand
TGCAGGGAAGGAGATTCGAACTCCCGAACGGACTAACCGACCAGGCTTTCCACCGCTATAGGAAGACCGTTTTGGTCCCGCTTTTCCTAAAAGCGGGCCTGAACCTGGCACCTTTGACCACTTGGTGACCCCTGCTTAGATTAGAAATTTTAAGCAATCAGAATAAATACTATTCGTCTTTTGCAAATTCAATCGGCTGGCGCGTAAATACGCGGACATCTGACGGTACATTCCTGTTCACCACAACGCTTGAATGGATCTGGCAGTTTGTTCCTATTATTTTTCCAGGCATTGTTGCAGAGAGCACCCCGAATTTTGTATTGTCCCCGACAATTACTCCCAGTTTTTTTCTTCCGGTATTGACCCAGCCTTTTTCAGTCATCACGTTTACGTGTCCCTCATCAAACCTGAAATTTGCAACCTGGACTCCGGATCCGAAATTCACATTAAATCCGATTACGCTGTCGCCTATATATGCAAGATGCTTTGCATTTACATTGTCGGAGAGGATGCTGTTTTTGACAGTTGTACCGGCGCCAATGGAACAGTTTTTTCCAATTGAATTATGGCCGCGAAGATATGCATTTGGCCCGATCACGGTTCCTGTGCCTATGTATGAGCATCCTTCAACATAGCTGTGGATTATTTTTGCTCCATCCTCCATGATCACTTTTCCGCTTATAGTTGAATTGACAACTTCGCCGGATTGCGCTTCAAGATTTTCAAGCAAAAATTCATTTGCCTCAAAGAGGTCCCATGGATATGCAATATCCCTCCAGTACCCTTCTGTAACTACTGCCTTTGCACCAACGAAAAGGTTGACAATCTCATACTCGCCCCTCGGTGATTTCCCAATTGACTTTAGATCGTTGAAAACAGTCGGCTCCATGCAGTAGATGGAAAGATTTGCAAGGTCTGTCTTTGGATGCTTTGGCTTTTCCTCGAAAATGCTGACTTTGTCCCCGGAAAGCTCCACAACACCATATTCATGGGGATTTCTCACTTTCTTGACAGCAAGGGTTATCCTGCCTTCTTTTTCTTCAATTGTTTTTCTGATGATTGAGGATTCAGTAACAGTATCCCCAGCAAGAACAACAAATGTATCCTGGATATGTGATTCTGCGCAGAGGACTGCAGCAGCAGTTCCCTTGTCCAGACCCTGCTCCACAAAGGAAATTTTCATGCCAAGATCAATGTTTGAGAAATACTCCATTACTTTTTCCTTCAGGTATCTTACTACTATGACTGCTTCTGTTATTCCTGCTTTTTTTGCTTCAAGAAGAAGATGATGCAAAATGGGCTTTCCAGCTACATAGAGCATGCACTTTGGCCTTGTGCTTGTGAGAGGACGAAGGCGCACCCCTTCTCCTGCTGCGAGAATTACTGCTTTCATAAAATAAAGTTGTTCTTCGAAATTTAAGTGTGTTGTGATTAATAATCATAATAGTTTATAAATTGTAACAACCTAAGTTAATAGTTATGCCGAAAAGAAAGATTCTTGCATTCAATAGAGAAAGGCCAAAAATAAAGAAAAACCTGTTTTTTGGGGCAGTGGCTTTGACAGCTGCGCTAAGTGCATGTGCACCTGCAAGGGTTATGATGCCAAAGGCGGTTGCAACTCCCATTAGAGAAACTATCCAGCAGCCTGAATATGCGCCTCCTGAAAAAGCATGTGATGTAAACGAGCCGGACTGGCTTGAGCCTGGCGAAAAAATAGAGAGGACGATTTGCAGCAATGGATTGCAATATACGCTCACAGATACAAGTTTGCTCATAGTAGAAAATCACAGGGACCTTGGAGATATTTTCAGGGACTTTAGCCTGGACGAATCAAGATCAAGAACAGACATGAGAGAGATCATTGCAGATGGAATAATCGACTGGACTGCAACAGAAGAGCATGCATTTTTCTTAACTAAAACCGGAACTCTCACTGCAATTCCTTCAGGAGAAATGGGAGACAACCTCCCCACATTTGTAATGCCAAATGAATTCAGATCAGGAGAATTGAGATCAAAATCAGGATTCCTGTTTATACTGGCACCTGGAGCATTGATGGTTGGGAAATTGGTTGGAGAGAATTTTGATACCAGGATTATTGACCTGCCATCAAAGGCAGAGGATTTGAATTTTGAAGAGGAAGGGAGAAAACTATTTTTAAGAAATAAAAGAGAAAAAATTGAAATAAAGATTCAAGGACCTAGGATTGGGGATATCCAGATACAATAGCTTATCCAGGAGGAGTTCGCTCGCTTCTTCGGACACTTGAAATCGAAATGAGATCCGGAGTTTCCTGATTCCTTAAATTTGCCATTTGCATTCTTTGGAAACGCTGTACATATCCAGTCCTGAATTGCTGAAGCGCAGTACCGCTCAGCTGCTGCCTTCTTCCGGAAGCAGTAACCAGATAAACTCCAGTAACAGAACGGTCACTATCTGCAATTGCCCGGTAGAATTGTCCGAGTCTTGAATTTTGAAGAGTGGGTCTGCTTCGTGCTGGAAATTGCCTATTGCAGTCAATTTCAAAAGTCCGTGAGCCCATGGTAATCCTATAAGTATATGTCCTTGTCGGAGCTCTTCTTGGAACTGCAGAAGCACGGACAGTACGTCTCTCAGGACCATGCAAAAGACCAAATTAGGTTGCCAAAATTCTTCTGGCTGAATTAGGGCTTCTCCTAATAGCAATAAGAACATCGCGCACCCTCTCAATATCAGGAGCATGAAGGTTGCTTGTTGGAGGAACTGCTACATCCTGCCCTCTTGACATTCTTTGTGCCATATTCATAAGCATAGTAACCTGTTGAGGGTTATAGCCTGCATTTACCAACTGTTCTCTTATTTGAGAATTTATCTGCTGTGCAGTCATACGGCTGCTTGGTGCTCTTCTTCTTTGTGCCATGAAAATCATCTTGTTCTTGCACGTGCAATTCTGATAGTACCATCTGACACATATCTGTCATTGATGTATGTCCTATCAAGATAAGCATCCCTGAAGTGATCAAGCCTTGTTGAAGGGTTTCCTGAATTGAATCGCTGCGCTTCACGCCTTGCTGCTTGGGCTCGTGGAGAGCTTCCGGTAGGTTCGATCATTTCGACCTGGGCGCGGGTAGGTCTTCCCCCTGGGCCGGTTAATTCATTATTAAGAAGCATTTCATGCAGTCTTGCCCTGGCAGTTCTGGGTGGAAGCCTCTCTGGCAAAGTAACCCGGTATTGCCGATCTCCGATAGATACCCTGTAAACATGGCTTTGGACACGTGCAGGGGTTGCTCTTGCTGCCCGAAGCCTGTTTCGAAGCTGGCGAAGTGTATCAACCATATCCTGAAGCATGTTCTGGACACGTTCCAGTTTTTGCGGATCGCTAAGAACATTAGGGTTTGTTACCATCCTTGTAAGGCTTCTCAAACTCTGAGTAAACCTTTGAATTAAAAGTTGAGTTTGTGTTTGTGCTGGTGTAGTCATTCTTCCCTGTGAATCCGGTCTTCTACTCGAGCGAGGTTGAGCCATAGATATCAATAATTAATTAATGCCAAGTTTTTTTAAGGCGACTCTTACCATATACAATATGCTTGAGAAAAAAAAGATAGATGATTTGCTATCAGATTATAAGGACGTTAAAATCGCTACTATTTGTTCGCATTCTTCCCTGCAGATTTTCAAAGGCGCGAGAGAGGAGGGAATAAAGACGATTGGGATAGTGCTAAAGGAGCGCCGCAAGCTCTACGAATCATTCCCATATGGAAGACCTGATGAATTCATTGAAGTGGACAGTTATGCAGATCTTCCGATCGAGGAACTTAGGGAGAAAAATGCAATCATAATACCGCATGGTTCATTTGTCGAATATGTGGGGGAAAAATTCGATGATCTTGAGATACCTGTTTATGGAAATCGTGCCAGCATTTCATGGGAAAGAAGCAGAGACAGGATGTTCGAATGGATGAAAAAGGCAAATGTGAAAAAACCGCAGCTCCTCAAGCCAGAGGAGATAGACGGACCTGCACTGGTGAAGTTTCCTGGCGCAAAAGGAGGCCGTGGATATTTCATTGTCAACAGCTACAAGGAATTTGAAGAGAAAGTAGGAGATCAGGAATGCATGGTGCAGGAATTCATAATAGGAGTCCGAGCCTATCCCCACTTCTTCTTCTCTCCATTTTCAGAGCAGGGCTACAAGACAAAGCACGGCAGGATAGAGATGCTTGGCGTTGATACAAGGGTCGAGAGCAGTGCTGATGAGATTGCACGTGCAGTATCAGTTGGACTGAATCCGCAGCTCGCATTCACAGTAATTGGAAACCAGCCAATGGTCCTGCGGGAATCCCTATTATATGAATACATGGAAATGGGACGAAAAATAAGCGATGCTTCGTTTGAACTTTTCAACGGGATATACGGACCATACTGCATTGAGACAATAATCAATGAGGATCTTGAGATATTTGCATTTGAAGTCAGTGCCAGGATAGTTGCAGGAACAAACATGTATCCTGAAGGCTCTCCATATTCAACATATTATTATGACCAGCAGATGAGCATGGGAAAAAGGGTTGCAAGAGAGCTGAAGCTGGCATTTGAAAAGAAAAAACTCAGCGAGATTATTTATTAGGTGAGAATTTGGAAGTGCCCAAACACATAGCAATTATCCCTGATGGAAACCGCAGGTGGAGCCGGCAGAATGGGATAGACAGAAAGGAAGGCTATGCAATTGGAATCAAGAAAATCGGCGACATTCTCAAATGGTGCAAGGAGCATGATATCAGGATGCTCACAATGTGGGGGTTCTCAACTGACAATTTCAAAAGGGACAAAAACGAGATTGGTGGGCTGTTCGAGCTTTTCAAGGAAAACCTGAAAAAGGCAATTGAGAGTGATGATAAGAACAAGGACGAGCTTAGAGTCAGGTTTTTTGGAAGGCTTCATCTGTTTCCAAAGGAAATCCAGGAAATGATAAAAAAAGCAGAGCAGGTCAGCGGAAAGAACAACAGCTATCAGCTCAACCTCCTGCTCTCATATGGAGGGCGGGAAGAGATTGTGGATGCAGTAAACAAAATAATCTCTGAAGGAATAGAAAAGGTTGATGAGGAGACTCTGAGCAATCACATGTATACTTCGAATCTGCCTGATCCTGACCTGATCATAAGAACATCAGGGGAGCAGAGGTTATCCGGCCTGATGCCATGGCAAAGCTGCTATAGCGAATTTTATTTCAGCGAAAAGCTCTGGCCAGACTTTTCAAAGGAAGATTTTGAGGATGCGCTGGATGTTTTTGCAAAAAGAAGAAGAAGGTATGGAACCTAAAGGCCCCTTGCTCTTTTCTTGTATTTTTTGATTATTTGGTCAGTGGATGTCTTTTGGTCAATTGAATACATGATTTTGGATAGTGCAAAAAGCAGAACCACCGGAAGAAGAAGCAGTGTCCTTGTATTGAGGTCATCTGAAACAACCATCATGGCAACAAAGAAGAACATTGCAAGGCTGAATATGAAATGAAGCTTGGACAGGTATTCTGCCAAACTGACAAAGAAAGACATGGTTGTGAATTTATCTCGAATTGCTTTTAGAATGTTTGGCCTGCAGACCAGGGGAAAATCGAATTGGTTTATAAATTCTTTTTTATGAAAGTAGTACCTACTAGCGCCG
>CAZYZZ010000076.1:0-5639 GCA_964651995.1 Microcaldota archaeon | reverse complement strand
CGGAGAGCACGGCAGACACATACATGAAGATGATCAGCTACTGCCAGAAGAAATATGGAGCTCGGCTTGATGAGGATTTTCCTCCAATTCTTATCTATAGCATGCCTGTTCCTGATGTCGTGGAGAAGAAGGACAATGACCCGGAGGTTCTTGATGCCCTCAGATCAGGAATCAAAAAACTTGATGATGCAGGAGCGGATTTTTCCATAATCCCATGCAACTCCATGCAGGGTTTTGTTCCAGAGCTTCGCAAGGATTTTACTGTCTTGTCCATTGTTGAAGAAACTCTTCTTGAGGCCAAAAAAACCAATATCAAAACCTGGGGGATCCTTGCAACAGAAGTGACTGTGGGAAAAGGCTATTTCCAAAAGGCATTTGAGGAAGCAGGACTTAGGATAGTCGAGCCTGATCCAAAAGAGCAGGCCATAGTCACCCGTGCAATCCGCCAAATCCTCTGCGGAGAAAAGAAGGACCCGAAAAAACTCCTTGAGCAGGCTGCGTATTCCCTAAAATCAAAAGGAGCAGGAGGGATTCTTCTGGCATGCACTGACCTGCCACTGGTTGTTTCTGATGAGATTTCCGGCTTGGTTGCAATTGATACTACCGATGTAATTGCACGGGCTGCTATTGACTATTTTAAAAGCACAAGTTATCAAAGAGGGAAAATATGAAGCTAACTCCAAAAGGAATGCGGGACATCTCCCCGCAGGATATGATAGTTCGCGAGGAAGTTGTAGATAAAATCAGGGACATCTTCAGAAGCTTTGGCTACAGGCCGATAGATACTCCGGCTATGGAATATCTAAAGACACTCCAGGCAAAAGCAGGAGCAGAAGTCTCCAAGCAGATATTTGTAATCGATGGAGGAGAATACGGCCTTCGCTTTGACCTTACTGTCCCTCTTGCAAGATATGCAGCAGGTTGCGATGAGCCAAAGCCTTTCAAGAGATATGCAATTGACAATGTCTGGAGACGCGAAGAGCCCCAGCGCGGCAGGTTCAGGCAGTTTACCCAGGCAGACGTTGATGTTATTGGAAGCAGTTCCATGCGCTGCGAGGCAGAGCTTTTGACCCTTGCATCAGATCTTTGCAAAAGCTTTGGCTTTAGCAAACCAAGAATCCTTCTAAACAACAGAAAAATCCTTGATGGGATTGCAGAAAAAATAGGAGTTCCAAAAGAAATGAAGCCAGAAGTCTTCAGGATTCTTGATAAGCTTGACAAGATCGGAAGCACTGAAGTTGAAAAGCTGCTTCGCGAAATTCTTGAAGACAAGACAGATGAGTTTTTGCAGATCGTCCAGACAAAAGGAAGCAACGAAGAAAAGCTGAAGCTTGCATCGACTTATTCTGAGGAAGGCGCAAAGGAGCTTGAAGAAATCCTCTCCCTTTGCGATTTTGAAGTCGAAGTTGACCTCTTCCTTGTTCGCGGCCTTGGCTATTACACAGGACCTGTTTTCGAGGTCAAGCTCAGCGATGATATCGGAACATGCCTTGCCGGCGGGCGATATGATGAGCTTCTTGGAGTGTATGGCCAGGACAATCCTGCAGTTGGAATCTCAGTTGGAATTGAGCGCCTGATCACTTTGATTCTTGAGCAGAACAAGGAAAGGCAGAAAACAAGGACAAAGCTTTTTGTTGCGGCAGTGAATCCAAAATTCTATGGTGATGCCCTTTCTGCTGCTGCCAAACTTCGCGGGGCAGGGATTTCCTGCGAGACCGACCTGATTGGAAGAAATATCAGAAAGCAGTTTGATCTTGTCAATTCACTCTCAATAGGATACATGATAATAATCGGTGAAAAAGAACTTGAGAGCGGCAAGCTCACACTCAGGGATATGTCTTCCGGAGAAGAAGAAAAACTATCTATTGAAGAAATCATAGGGAAGATGTCATGATGAAAATCGCGCAGATTGTTGTCAAGGACAAGCAGGCTTTTTCAAGGGCAGGCGGGGTGCTCCGCTTTCTTGGCAGCGCAGTTGATATTGCAAAGAAGCTCAAGGAAGAGGGATTCAAGCTGATCCATATCATAGATGAGGATGCACTTTCCGGAAGCTCAACAAATCTTGATGTTTATGATACTCTAACTTGTTTTGTCAATGTCCAGGTCGAATGCGCTCCAAAAGAAGAGATGATCAAGAAACTCCTCTCACTTCGCTGCAGGGTTGTTCTTGATCCTGAAACTGATGTTTCAAAATATTCTGAGAAAAATCTTCTTGTTGCAAAAATCAAGGCAGATTATTGCGGAAACCTTGATGGTTTTCATGATTTAGTTCTTGAAGGTGCCGATGAACAGTCCATCGAGAAATTTTCAAAACTTGGAAAGCGGATCATGGTATCTTCTGAAGTGAAAACAAAGCAAAAAGTCTGGGGTAAAATCTCTAATTATTAACATATATTTATAAATACGTTTAGCCATTAATAACCACATGCAAAAGACCAAAGGCAGGCGAATTATTCTCCCACCAGTAGTCAGGGAGCTGCAAAAACCATTCTTCTCCAAGAAAATCGATCCTGACCTTGAGTCTTTGATGAGATTCAATGGAATTGTCCAGCGGTATGCGGAAGGTCCTCCTATTGCCCGTCAGTATCTATCAGGCGGAGCTGGAACTGAAATGGGGCTGCCTGTCTCTGAAGAATATGCTGCTGAATTTGAGGCCCTATCCAGGTTGCTTTACCTGCAGCCACGCACAGAGTCAAAGGAAAAGACAGCATTTGCACAGGAGCAGCTTCGTACCTTTCTGAAAGAGCGGAACATTGAGCTTAGTGGGGGCTTTAGAGCCCGTGATTTCAAACTACCTAACCTTCATCATACTACTTATGAGCTGATCCTTGAGGTATTGTCATTGCTTCCGGATTCTCACCTCACCAGCGAGCATTTCTCAAAACTGAGTCTGGGCGGATGGGGAAGCGGAGCAGCAAAATGTTCTCAATATATTGACCAGGAGGTTCATATCTACCAGTTCCCGCTTCGCGGAGCCAGAAGAAATCTTGTTGCCATTCTTCTTCATGAAGTCGGACATTCGTTTTTCGCAGGTCTCTCAAGAGAACAAATAATAGTGTTGCATAATTTCAGGAAAATGATGGCCACAAAGGCCAGATCAGATATTTTCGGTGTTCAAAAGCCGGAATTAGTCCTTGCAGCTGATTATCTCTATGGTGCAGAAAGCCGCATTACATATTCACTGGGAACTACCAATGAATTTGTTCCAGAATCATACATGCATTATGTAACTCAGGGAGCATTTACTGCAGAAGGCCTTGCAGAGAGGCGGGACATTGCCAAAAGTGAAAACGATACTTCAGAGCCATCTCACTTTGATTCTTTCGTACGCTCTGTTCCGCCCAAACTAGCCAATGCATACAATGCGCTTTGGAGGTTCCTCAGGCAGCAATTTGAGGAAGTAGAATACGTCTAGCCTCGTTTCCTGATTCCAAGGGTTTTTCTCTTGAGCAGCTTTTTCACAGCCTTTTTTGTTACTTCCTTCACTACCCGGTCGCTCTTCTTCTTGGCAGGCGCTTTCTTTGCTACTGGCTTTTTTGCCGGGGCTTTCTTTGCTGCTGGTTTTGCAACCTTTGCTTTTGGCTTATTCAAACTTGAATCTGGCTGCTGATCACTAAACACAACCCATCCGTTTGTATCCATCTGGGACGGATAATTTCTGGTTGAGTGCTCGACTCCCTTCATCTTCAGCACTTCTACAGATCTGCATCTCTCTTCCTTTTTCTCATCATACTGGTAGTACAGGTTGATCCAGCCATCGGTGTAGTTCTCGATCTCGAAACTCGTATATGGAAGTCTCTTCCAATTTTCAGAAGCGCGATCCTGCGCGATAATCAGGGTGGTCACTCCCCATTTTCTCATGTTGTCTATGAGCTTGAGGAATCCTTTTTTCCTCTCATCCTCGTTTGGGAAATGCAGTGCAATCGGCATGATAGAATCAATGACAACCCTCTTTACTCCTGTTGTCTGTATGATCTCCTGGATTGCGCTGTACTGGTTTAGGACCTGGTCAACTTCGTAAATCGGATAATCAAGGATAATGAGCCTTCTGTTCTGCTCTGCCTCTTGGAGATCCCATTTGTATCCGCTCATGTGGAAGAAGAAATCCTTTTTGCTCTCTTCAATTGAAATGTAGAGGCCAGGTGCTTCAGATTCAAGAATGAACTGAAGTGCCATGGTGCTTTTTCCAGACCCCGTAGGTCCGCTGAGCGTTACGATTGATCCTTCAAGAAACCCTCCACCAAGAATTTTATCCAGTCCAGGAATGCCGCTTTTTATAAGTCTCATTTTTTATCACCTAAAATTTTCTTACCCATTTTTGCTCTTTGCCTGAGATTTTCTTCAATACCAGCCATCTCTCCTGGTTTTGCTAATTTAGTTAATATATATCTTTTGTATTCTGCGGTTGTAGCTGCCATTGTCCCAAGCAGGTCATGCGCTTCATTGAGCGGAAGCACGATCTCATCCGGACGAAGAATCTCAATTGTAAAAGGGCTGTGCGCCATGCATATCGCACTGAGCGACTTGAAATCCTTTGTGAGTACCTTCAGTGAAATGCAGCTTGACCAGTTTTTGCCTTCCTCGCCGCCGACAGGCTCGTCGATCTCTCCAAGTGCCATTACTACCCCTTGTTTCTGTATCATGTTGTTGATGAAGCCTGTTCCAAGCTCCTGCACAAGTTCTTTGCTTTTAGCATGAATGTCAAAGTAGAGCATGGCCAAGACCCCGCCATCTTTGATTGTATCTTTTATTTGTTTTTCTACGTCTGTCATACCATTTACTTACATGTGAATGATTTATACCTTTTACGCTTTGAAAATAAGTTTAAAAATCAGGCAAATTTCTGAAATACTTTTCGAAAATATCTTTAAATAGGCGTGGTATCGTAAAAAATAGTATGAAGAGTGTTATTCTATTGGGTCTCGTGGCCATGGTATTACTATTTGGATGCGTCAATATGACCAATAACCAGCAGCAGTATCTCTGTTCTGATGGTTCTACGATCGTAAGTGACCTGAACAACTGTCCAAAGGTCGATCTTGCCCTGAAGGAGTGTCAGGATGCGTCATCATCCTCTGACTATTATGGCGAGAGCGACCGGGATATATGCTATTATGATCTTGCGCTCACACGCAATAATATTACATACTGCAAGATGATACACAATTCTGATTCCTACAGTGACTATACTGCAGCAAGGTGCGGTGTTGAACTTGCTCTCTACAACGATGATATGGGTCTGTGCAACAACCTCTCAGTCCTCTCCAGGTATGATTGTTTTTCCCATCTGTCTACTGAATTAGAGGATCCTTCGATCTGCCAGAACATCAAGTCAACTCCAAAGATGGATGACTGCCTCTACGACTATATCTATTACAATGCATATTACATCTCTGACTGGAGTGTCTGCGGAATGTTCTCCGGAAAGAGCTCTGATAGCGACTACTGCTATTATGAGGCTGCTTCACAAACAGGCGAACTCAGCTATTGTGATGAGCTAAGCGGAGATGACTACTATTATGGATACAGCAAAGCAGGTTGCTATGCTGCAGTTGCGAAAAACAAGAAGAGTCCCTCAACATGCGATAAACTAACTACAACAGAAGAGAAGGACGACTGCTACTATGAATATGCAACAG
>CAZYZZ010000075.1:0-5652 GCA_964651995.1 Microcaldota archaeon | reverse complement strand
CCAGGTCCGGCACTTTCCGAGCTAAAGGCCGGAGGAGTAAATGTCCAGATCAAAGGCGGAAAGATCGTTGTCAACAAGGACAGCACTGTTGCAAAAGCAGGAGATGAGATTACAGGCCCTAAGGTAAAGGCACTGCAATCACTTGGAATCATGCCATTCGAGGTTATGGCAGATATGATCTTTGGGTATGACGGAGAATATGTATATTCAAGCGACATACTGAGTCTTGGAGATACTATCGATGAGGATATTGCAGGGAGCATTTCCCAGGCATTCAACTTTTCGATGAATGCAGGATACCCGACAGAACAAAATGCAGAAATTCTGCTTGGAGAGGCCGTTATGCAGTCAGTCAATGTGGCACTCAATGCAGAAGTATATTCATCAAGTTCAATTGAGCAGCTTCTCACCTCTGCCATGAGGCAGGGTGGTGCTCTTGAAGGTTTGGGGCCAAAAGAGGCTCCAAAAAAGGATGAACCTCCAAAAGAGGAAAAGGCAGAAGGAAGTGATGCTCCGGATGCAAAAGAGGAAGAAAAGAAATAATTAAGGTGTGAAAATGAAGGTAGATCCATATTTGCATGCTGTACTTTTGCTCCACGGCGCTGGAAAGGAAGTCAGCAAGGAAGGAATTGTAGCTGTTATCAAAGCAAGCGGTGCAGAAGCAGATGATGCAAAAGCACAGGTTCTTGCAGAAGCAGTGAAGGGAGTCAACTTTGAAGATCTTCTAAAGCAATCAACCATGGTTGCAGCAGCTCCTGCAGCAGCAGCCCCAGCAGCTGGAGGCGATGCAGCAGCAGCTAAGAAGGAAGAGCCAAAAGAAGACGAAGGAAAGAAGGAAGAAGAAGCAGCCGCAGGTTTGGCTAACTTATTCGGATAGATTTCCATTTTTTTATCTTTTTTTTAATTCTGTTTTTACGTAAGATATATATTACTGCTATTAGTTACTAGAGATATGCACAGAGAGGTAACTAAAATCATCAGGGACATCAAATCCCTGAAAATCCAAGGGGCCCGAAATGTTGCAAAGGCATCTCTTGAAGCGCTGATTATCGTAGCTAAAAATTCAAAGGCAAAGACCAATTCTGATTTTATCAAGGAATTTGCAGATGCAGCAGATGTTCTCTCAGTCAGCAGGCCGACAGAGCCGATGATGAGAAACCTTCTTCGCGAGTCAGTGGAATTTGCAGAAAAATCCGCAAAGAAAAAGACTCCTGCAATGGTAAAAAAAGCAGTAATCTCTCATGAAAAGATGCTTATCAGGAAAATGGATGGAGATGCGAAAAAACTTGCGACATACGGTGCAAAGCTCATACCGAACAACGCCATTGTCCTGACGCACTGCCATTCCTCAACAGTAACGAGAATCCTGATCGCAGCAAAAAAGATGAGGAAAAAATTCAAGGTGGTTTCTTTTGAGACACGGCCAAGATATCAGGGCAGGAAAACTGCAAAGGAGCTTGCAGATAGCGGAATAGATGTCACCCTTGCAGTAGATGGTGCCATGCAAATGTTCATGAAAAAAGCAGATATCGTACTGGTTGGCGCTGACTCCATCACCTCAAGAGGAGATCTGATAAACAAGATCGGGACCTCGACACTTGCCCATATTGCAAAGATGAATGATGTTTCACTTTACTGTGCTGCGGAGCTCTCAAAATACAGCCCAAAGACAATGTTTGGAACAAGGGAAGAAATTGAAGAGAGAAATCCAAAAGAAGTCTGGGAGCGAGCGCCAAGAAAAGTTAAGATAAGGAATCCGGCATTTGAGGCTACAGCAGCAAAATACATCAATGGATTTGTGACTGAGGTAGGAGTGATACCGTCCCAGTCATTTTTTGCAGTGGCAACTGAAAAACTTGGTATAAAATTATACGAATAGAGGGGAAAAAATGAATAAATTTGTTGAAAAAGAAAAAAAAGAAGTCGATGTCTGGCAGGTCAAGAAATATATCTGCAAGGTAAAGCTTATCGACATTTTTACCGGAAAAAACATAATTGTCCTGAATGAGGATGAGGCAAAGGAGCATGACATTTATGCAGGATACAGAACAAAATTGAAAGTAAAGGGAACCAATATCACTGCACTGGTTGATGTCAGTGATGACCTGGTCAAACCAGGACAGATAGGGCTTTTTGAGGACATTGCAAAAAAATTCAAGATCAAAGCTGGCCA
Organism: Microcaldota archaeon; assembly: GCA_964651995.1. GTDB lineage: Archaea > Micrarchaeota > Micrarchaeia > Anstonellales > Bilamarchaeaceae > Bilamarchaeum. The sequence continues at coordinate 3,479 of CAZYZZ010000075.1, read as the reverse complement.
GACCGTAGAGATAGTCCACATGAACAGGCCAGAATCAATATCATACATCAAGAAAAAACTGGACAAAGGAACATTGAATTCACATGAGGTCAAGACAATTGTCCAGGATATCATGAAGGACAGGCTGAGCGAGGTTGAGACTGCTGCATGGATCACTGCAGCATACATAAACGGATTCTCTGATGATGAGGTTATCTCGCTTGCCCAAGCAACAGTTGAATCAGGAGACCAGCTCAATCTGAAGAAAAAACCGATTTTGGACAAGCATTGTATTGGGGGGGTTGCTGGAAACAGGACAACAATGATAGTAGTTCCAATCATAGCAGCAGCAGGCCTGTACATTCCCAAAACATCATCAAGATCAATAACCTCAGCCTCGGGAACAGCAGATACCATGGAAGTTCTCACAGATGTAACGCTCAGCATGGACGAGCTTCGTGACATTGTACACAAGGCAAAAGGTGCGATTGTATGGGGAGGCGGAATGTCGCTTGCTCCTGTAGATGACAAGCTTATAAGAATAAGGCATCCGCTGAGTCTGGATCCCGAGGGAATGCTGCTCGCAAGCATTCTGGGGAAAAAGAAAAGCGTTGGCGCGCAGTATGCACTGATCGATATTCCCATTGGACGCGGAGTAAAGGTCCCTTATATGGAAAGAGGACATGCCCTTGCAAAACACTTTATTAAAATCGGAGCAAGCCTGAAAATGAACGTCGAGGCGATAATTACCGACGGTTCAGAGCCGATTGGAAATGGGATCGGGCCAGCACTTGAGTGCATAGATGTTCTGCAGGTTCTGGAAGGAAAAGGGCCGGAAGACCTCAGGCACAAGAGTGTTTTGATGGCAGGAAAACTCCTGGAGCTTTGCAAAAAGGTTCCAAAAGGAGGAGGCTACAAGGCAGCACAGAAGCTGATTGAAAACGGCAAGGCAATGAGCAAATTCAGGGAGATAGTTGAGCTCCAAGGAGGAAGTCCAAAAGCCAAGATATCAGATATAGAAATCGGAGGCTACAGCAAAACGATCACCTCAGACATCAGCGGCAGCATATTCCACATAGACAACAAATCAATTGCAAAGATTGCAAGGATTGCAGGTTCTCCAAGGGATAAGGGTGCAGGAATTCTTCTTCACATAGCAAGAGGAGACAGGATCAAGAAGGGAGACAGGCTCTTTACCATATTTGCTGAGAGCGAGGCCAAGCTCGACTTTGCACTGAAGGCATTGAAAAAACTCGATCCAATAGAGATGAGGAGAATACTTCTTGGAAGCATGAAATAGCTACCATCTTCCAAATGAGATGAAGGTACGGGTTTCTGAAACAGACCGAAGCTTCCTGATGAGGTCGATCTTTTTGTCGATCTCTTCCATATTCTCAGCTTCTAGGATGATGCATCCATCATATTCCCCGGAGATTTCATATGCATCAAAATGAACATCGAGACTGTGGATATCCTCCATCATCTTTTTTGTCTCTGTTTTTGCCTTTGCCATCAGAATGGCAAAAAGAGCTGATGAGGAAGAAATATCTATGGTAAAGCGCCTTATTGTCTTTGTATCGAGCAGTTTTTTTATTCTGGACCTGACAGCGCCTTCTGTGAGGCCGAGTTTTTTTGAGATATCTATATTGGACATTTTTGAATTTTTCTTTAGAAGAGAGAGTATTTTCTGATCTTTTTCATCTAGTTTCATATAGATCTAGTATATACTGAAAATTAATAATGTTTCGAAATTCGCAATGCTAGAATTCGTCAAGAACCGTGTCGAAGCAGGATACTGCATGAGTCTTGAATATGCCAGGACTTTTACGAATTCTCTCCAATGTATGCATTCCAATATCCTCTATGCTTTTTCCCCGCACCTTGATCAGGATATCCCATTCTCCGGAGATGAGGTAAACACCATAAATGCCGGAAATACCAGAGAGTTTGGCTGCAATCTTGGCATGAGTAATCTTGGAAGTCCTGTCGCATGAGGCAAAAACAAATGCAAGAGTAGGGAGGCCTGTCTTCTTGTAGTCCTGCTCTATTGTAAACCTCTTGATTACGCCTAACCGTCGAAGCTTCGTGATACGCTCATGTACTGTGGCACGAGGAATACCGAGCGCATGGGATAGCTCGGCAATTGTTTTCCTTGCGTCTTTTTTAAGTGCATCGAGGATAACATGGTCTTTCTGGTCAAGCCTTGCATCCTTCACATTGGATAATATCCGGGTATCAACTTATAAACCGATCGTTTTTCCGGATAAAATCCGGCTTTTTTTATAAATATGGGATAAAAATATGCTTTGACCTCGTAAAATACCTTGGGAGAAATATATTTGGTATTGATTTTATACGAATATCGTAATAAAAATTAGAAAATAATCTGATTTTCGTAAAAAAGATACGAATCTTTATAAAATGTAGTGTCCATAAAATAACTTATGTGTGGTTTAGATAACAAACCGAATTTTAAGAAAAAGGCCTGATCTGGCCACCGCACAGTTTGAATTTTGAAACAACTATTGAGGTGAATAAATATGACGTTAACAGAAAATGATTTGGGAACAATAAGGCTTGCATATTTCCTTTCAACAAGGGAACTTGCAAAAAATGAGCAATTGTCAGATACTGGCAACCCAGAGATAGATGGGCCAATAAATGATGCGCACAGGGGAAACCTTCCAAAAGTAATTCCGATACTCGAAGAATTGACAAGAGAAACAGGTATGAATGTAGAAGTTGCTCTTGTCGTCTGCGATGATCCAGAGCTAATGAGAGATTTCAGCGATCTTGAGATTCCAGTCCATCAGGAGCCTTCAACATATCCAAAAGCATGGAGAAGGGCCGGAATGAGAAGGGAAGAAGGCGAGACCAGAGGAGACTTCAGAGCAAGGATTGCTCCTGTTGTTGCAAGGGCAAAGGCAGAGTATGAGCAGAGACTGCTCGATGTTCTGGGAGAACACGGCATTGACCTTGTTATCTCAGACAGGTATATGAGATTGTTTGGTGATACTTTCCTCAATGAATTCATTGGGCTTGTGCTAAACAGCCACCCTGCAATTCTTCCGGAAATTCCAGGTGCTATTCCAACGAGCGGCGCTCTTGAGAGGGCACGCGAGACAGGGCATAATTTCACTGGAATAACCTGCCACATCGTAGACCATGGCGAGGATACAGGGCCGCCAGTTCTCCAAAAGGAGAATGTTCCGATCTACCCTACTGATAGAGAAGCGACTCTCAGGGCAAGAAACTATGAAAATGAAGGAGGAGTTCTTGCCGAGGGAATAATGGAACACCTTGGAAATCCTGATACACAAGAGCTTGTTCGCCTGAGGCGTAAATACAGTAAGGCAAACGGAAACAGAGGACAGGTGCTTGACCGGATGAGAGCAGTCCGGGATCGCATGATAGAAGAGCACCACGATGCTTTTTCTGCATTCAGGAGAAATAGAGAAAGTATAAAACCAGGAGAGTACAGATACAGGTTTAGAAGGCAG
>CAZYZZ010000074.1:0-5735 GCA_964651995.1 Microcaldota archaeon | reverse complement strand
AATTCTTCCAAATGAAGCAAGACTTCGAAACCTTAGTTATTCTGCACCGATTTTCCTTGAAATTATCCCTGTTTTCAACGGGGTTGAGAGGCCTGTTTACTCTGATGTGTTTATCGGAGAGGTTCCTGTTATGCTCAAGTCAAAATTGTGCTATCTCTCAAACATGAGGCGCGATGAGCTTATTGCAAACGGCGAAGATCCTGATGATCCAGGGGGATACTTTGTGATCAATGGAAGTGAACGTGTCCTCACTTCGATCGAGGACCTTGTTCCAAACAAACTCATGGTTACAAAAGAAAGAAAGGGAATTGTATCAAAGATTTTCTCGACTCATTATGGATTTAGGGCAAGATGTGTTGTTGACCGAAATGCAGATGGTCTCTTCACAGCAGAATTCCCTTCTACTCCAGCAGGAATCCCGATGATCCAGGTCCTCCGGGTGCTTGGACTTGACACTGATGAAAAGATCCTTGAGGCATTTTCTTCTGAAAGGCATATCAAGAATGATGTAATACTCAATCTCGAAGCAGAGCAATCAAAAGACCAGGCAGAAGCAATCGAGCTTCTAAGCAGGAGACTATCTCCAGGCCAGCCCCCCGAGTTCAGGCTAAACAGGATGGAGAATCTTCTTGACAATTATCTGCTTCCGCATATCGGAGTTGACAAGTCTGCAAGGTCTGACAAGGCAACCTACCTGATCAGGATGGCAGAGCGTGCAACAAAAGTTGCATATAAGGAAGTTGCGCCTGATGACAAGGACCACTATGCAAACAAAAGAGTAAAACTTGCAGGAGACCTTATGGAAGAGCTTTTCAGATATGCATTCCAGTTCCTGATCAAGGATCTTGTATACCAGGCTTCCCGAGCAGATGCAAGAGGACGAAGACTGCAGGTGCATACATTAATCAGGCAGGATGTCATGGGAGACCGCATCAAATATGCAATGGCAACCGGAAACTGGATTGCAGGCCAGACCGGTGTCTCGCAGCTTCTTGACCGTGTCAGCTATGTATCAACACTTTCACATCTTCGAAGGATTATTTCTCCTCTGAGCAAGAAGCATCCGCATTTCAAGGCAAGAGATCTTCATGGAACACACATTGGAAAACTCTGTCCGAATGAAACTCCTGAAGGTCCAAGCTGTTCACTGGTGAAAAACCTGTCGGTTATGGCAGAAGTTTCAATTGGAATTGACGACGAAGAGATCGCCCGGGTCCTCAAGGCCTATGATGTAAAGGAGTAGGTGCTTTAAATGGTCAAAAAGAAAAAACCAGAAAAAACAAGTATCTTCCTAAACGGAAGACTTGTCGGTACTCATCCTGACGGAAAAAGCTTAGCAAACCGTTTGCGTGAGAGAAGAAGGATGAATGAACTTAGCAGCCAGGTCAATATCTATTATAATAAAAGGCTCAACGAACTTCACATTCTGACAGACAAAGGAAGAGTAAGGAGACCTTACATCGTAGTCGAGGAGGGCAAGTCAAGGCTTTCACCAGGGGTTGTCGCAAGGGTCAAAAACAATGAGCTTTCCTGGAACCATCTCATCAAAATGGGCATCATCGAGTATCTCGATGCACAGGAAGAGGAAAACTCCTTTGTTGCAATCTCCGAGGATGAAATAACTCCGGAACATACTCATCTTGAAGTCGACCCGTCCAATATATTCGGCGTAGTTGCAGGTGTTCTTCCATACCCAGAGCACAATTCTTCCCCGAGAATTACCATGGCATGCGCCATGGCAAAGCAGTCACTTGGTATCTATACAACCAACTTCGGCCAGAGATATGATACAAGAGCATACATCATGTATTATCCTCAGGAGCCAATGGTCCGAACAAGGCTTTACAAATCCCTTAACATGAGGGAAAAGGCAGCCGGGCAAAACTGCATTGTTGCACTGACAAGCTATCATGGATACAACATGGCAGATGCTATTGTTGTAAACAGGTCTTCGATTGACCGTGGACTTCACAGGGTTGCCATGTTCAAGAAATACGAGACAGAAGAGCGCATGTATCCAGGTGGACAAAAAGACACAATCGAGCTTCCAACTCCCGAGGTAGTAGGATACAGGGGGGAAGAAGCATACAAGCACCTTGCTGAGGACGGAATAATCATTCCGGAGAGCGAAGTAGACGGAAAACAGGTGCTTGTTGGAAAGACATCCCCACCAAGGTTCCTTGAAGAAATCTCTGTCTTCGGAGCTGTTGAAGAGAAGAAACGTGAAAGTTCCCTTTCTTTGAAATCCGGTGAAAAAGGAAAAGTGGATTCAGTCATGGTTACTGAAGGGCCAAGCGGAAACAGGCTTGTAAAGGTCCGTATGCGTGCAATCAAAACTCCTGAGATCGGAGACAAGCTTGCATCAAGGCATGGACAGAAGGGAGTTATCGGCCTTAGGGTCGCCCAGGAAGATATGCCATTTACAAAATCCGGAATCACACCAGATCTTGTTGTAAATCCTCATGCTATCCCCTCCAGGATGACAGCCGGCCACCTTCTTGAAACAATGGGTGGCAAGGCAGGAGCTCTTGGCGGAATGCTCATGGATGCAACTGCATTCAGCGGCAATACTGAAGAGCAATTCAAGGCAATTCTCAAGAAAAACGGATTCAATGAATATGGCGAGGAGGTTCTCTATGATGGACTTACCGGAAGAAAGATCACCACCAAGTTGTTTATTGGAAACGTTTACTATCAAAGGCTTCACCACCTTGTATCAAACAAGATGCATGTGAGAAGCAGAGGTCCTGTACAGCTCCTGACACACCAGCCAACAGAAGGACGTGCCCGAGAGGGTGGTCTGAGGTTCGGAGAGATGGAACGTGACTGTCTCATTGGCTATGGTGCCAGTATGCTTATCAGGGAAAGATTGCTCGAAGAGAGTGACAAGACGACCATGAATGTCTGTACTGACAGTGGTTGTATTGCAACTCCTGATTACACACAGAACAAAAATTACTGCAGGCTCAGCCAGTCTGATGATTCAGAGCCTGTTGAGATGAGTTATGCCTTCAAACTCCTACTTGACGAGATTCAATCTCTGTGCATTTTCCCGAGGATAGTGCTGAAGGATAAAAGCTAGGTGATATTTATGCAGTCTAAAACCGAAGTTCGAAAAGTTATTGGACAATTGAAGTTTTCTCTCTTTTCCCCGGAGATGATCAGAAAACTGGCAGTAGCAAAAATAACTGTTCCAGATACCTATGATGATGACGGGTATCCGATTGATGGTGGTCTTGTTGACCTTAGGCTTGGTGTTGTTGATCCAGGTCTTCGCTGCAAGACCTGCGGCGGTACTGTGAAGAACTGTCCTGGCCACTTTGGACTGATAGAGCTTGTCCGTCCGATTATCCATGTGGAATTTGCAAAGCACATTCTCTATGTTCTGAAAAACACGTGCCATTCATGCCACAAGGTTCTAAAGAAAATCGACAAGAAAGAGGACAAGGAAGTCAAGAAAGAGGAAATCGACAATATCGAGGGAGTCATAACTCCAGCCGTGCCAGTAGTGGAAGGAGCAGAGCCTACAAAGCCTCTCATCAGTGCAGCTGATGCTGTTGAGACCCTTTCGAAAAAACGAACTTCCAAAAAGACAACCAAGGTCTGTTCTCTTTGCGGCGTTGAAGTTCCTGAAATCAAACTCCTCAAACCAACAACCTTCATGAAAGACAAGGACATGCTCCTGCCAAATGATGTTCGTGACTGGCTGGCTGCAATATCCGACCATGACCTTCGGGAGCTTGGTTTTGACCCTGTTTATGCACGTCCTGAGTGGATGATTGTAACTGCACTTCCCTCACCTCCAGTAAATGTCAGGCCTTCAATTACTCTTGAGACTGGTGAGAGGAGCGAGGATGATCTGACCCACAAGCTTGTTGATGTTATCAGAATCAACCAGAAGCTTGAGGCAAACATCAATGCAGGTGCCCCGCAGCTTATCATCGAGGATCTCTGGGAGCTTTTGCAATATCACGTTACAACCTACTTTGACAATGAGACTGCAAACATCCCTCCGGCAAGGCACAGGAGCGGAAGGCCACTTAAGACACTTGCGCAGAGGCTCAAGGGAAAAGAGGGACGTTTCAGATACAACCTCTCAGGTAAGCGTGTTAATTTCTCAGCAAGAACTGTTATTTCCCCAGACCCGAGAATCAGGCTTGATGAAGTGGGCGTTCCTGAGAGAATTGCAGAAGAGCTTACTGTCCCTTTGCATGTTACTGAATGGAATCTTGATCACTGCAAGGAACTTATCAAATCAGAGGTATATCCAAAGGCAGTCTACATAATAAGGCCGGATCTAAGGAGGCTCAAGGTCGGAGATACTGAAGAGGTGAGGCTTGAGCAGGCAGAAAATCTCAAAGTCGGCTCAACAATAGAGAGGCAGCTCATAGACGGAGACATCGTACTTTTCAACAGGCAGCCATCACTTCACAGAATTTCCATGATGGCACATGAAGTAAAGGTATTCCCGGGAAGGACCTTCAGGCTAAATCCAGTAACTGTAAGTCCCTACAATGCAGACTTTGATGGAGACGAAATGAACCTCCACGTCATGCAGACTGAGGAATCCCAGGCAGAGGCAAGATATCTTGCCAAAGTCGAAAGGCAGCTTTTATCTCCAAGACATGGACATGCCATTATCAAGCCACAGGAAGACCATGTGTCTGGATTGTATTTCCTCACTCTGGACGGTTCTGTCTTTACAAAGGATGAAGCATCAAACATGTTCTACCTGATCGGAATAACTGAACTTCCAAAACCAGATGTGGCTGGCGGCATGTATTCCGGAAAATTATTGTTCTCGACTTTGCTTCCTGATGATACCAATCTCAAAGTTGTATCAAAACTTGGAGATGAGATCGTAATCAAGAATGGAAAGCTGGTCAAAGGAGCAATTGAGAGCAAGGCAATGGAAGGGGAGCTTCTTGAGAGAATGTTCGTGAACCACGGACCTGAATTTACAAGGCAATTCATAGACCGTGCAACTGTCCTTGCACTTGAGTCAGTTTCACTTCACGGCCTTAGCGTATCACTGAAGGATTATACTATATCTACCAAGGGCGCTGTCAAGATCAATGAGATCATCGATAAGATGAACAGAGAAGTCGACAACCTTATTATGCAGTATAAGAACAAGTCACTTGAAAGGTCTCCTGGTATGACCCTCAAAGAAACCCTGGAGGGCCTTATCGTTGAGATTACGACAAAGACGCGTATTGATGTTGGCAAAGTTGTCGAGAATGATCTTGGAAGGGACAACCCATCTGTCATCATGGCTAAGATCGGCGCTCGTGGAAGTCTTCTTAACGCAATCCAGATGTCTGCACTTGTTGCACAGCAGACAGTTCGAAGCAAGAGGATAACAAGAGGCTTCAAGAGGAGAATTCTTCCATACTTCAAGGAAGGAGCCCTCACTGGTGCAGAGAAAGGCTTTGTTTATTCTTCGTTCCAGAAGGGACTTACTCCATATGAGTTTATGCACCATTCAATGGGTGGTCGTGAGGCTCTTGTCAATACAGCTATCAGAACAGCCAGATCCGGTTACATGCAGAGGCGGCTGATCAATGCCCTGCAGGATCTTGTCGTATATGATGATATGACTGTCAGGAATGCAGACATGAGCGTAGTTCAGTTTACTTACGGCGGAGATGGACAGGATCCAATGTATTCCTCTACTGTTGAGGCAGTTGAAGGAACAAAACAAGATGATGTTGATACAGCATAGGTGAAAATAT
>CAZYZZ010000073.1:1791-5805 GCA_964651995.1 Microcaldota archaeon | reverse complement strand
CTGATTCTGCATAGCCAGCGCTGCAATCACCCAGATGGAGTTCTATGTTTTTCGGGGAGCCTATCTTCTCAAGGTTGGCTTTTGCAAGCGCATGGAGGTCTTCAAGTATCTCGAAAGTAACCACTTTGCCTTTTTTACCGACGATATGAGAGAGAAGCGCTGCATTGTAGCCTGAGCCTGTTCCGATCTCAAGTACGTTCAATCCAGGCTCAAGATCAAGCATCTCTAGCATGAATGTTACTACACCAGGCGCAGAAATTGTCTGCCCGCTGATCAGGGGCAGTGCCCGATCGTCATAAGGATAATCTGAAACAAAAAGCCCCCTGTCCACAGCCAGCAGTGCATCCTCGACCATCTTTGATTGTAAATATCCGCGAATGCGGAGATTGTCCACCATTGAGCGCAGCGACATAAAGCTTTTATAAAGAAGGATAATGATAAATAGTGTATGCCAAAGGAAGCATTTGGCGGCGATATAGACGACGAGGCTCCAGAAGAGCGAAAGAAGATGGGACTGGACAAATTTGGCCTTCGCCCGGACACAAACATCCGGGATCTTTTTTGGAAGATAATGGGATCATATGCCGCTACCAAAAAACCCGGAATTGAGCTTGAAAAGCTGGGAGAAGAACGATTTGCATTAATGCGGGTAGCAGTATCTGTGCTGTCAAACCCTGAAGGGGAAAAATTCGGGCTGCCTTCAAAATTCATTTCACTTTACAGCTCAATGATGATGCTTGATGGGAAGTGGAAGGATGAATTTGTAGAATTCCTTGAAATTTCAATGAACAAAAAGCACGACATCTTTGAAACTGTCGGAGGCGCGCTCAGGAAATTGGCCAGTCAGGACGAATATAAGAAAATAATATACAGCTACCTGATGGACATGCTAAGAAACAATGATAATGCTCCTGTTGCCCTTGCCCATGTGGCATTCATAAAGGATGTAGAGCTCTCAAGGTCGCTGAAAAAGGAGCTGATCATTTTTGCCAGGGGGGATATCGGAAAAAACCAGCACAATGCAATTGAAGCGGTCTCGATAATAAAGGATGAGCCGGAAGTGAAGAAAGCCTTCATCATACTGCTCTCCCACTGGGATAAGGATGCGAGGGCATCTGCTGCCAGGGCGCTTGTTGGAATTGAAGATGAGGAAGTGAAAAAGGCTGCCAGGGAAAAACTGAATACAGAAAGCGATGCAGATATCAAGAGAATACTAAAGAGGATTGCAAAATGAGCGAGATAATAAGAATTCCTGAAGAGCGAATCAAAATTTTAATTGGGACCAAAGGCCAGACAAAAGAAAAGGTTGAGGAAAAATGCAATGTTTCGCTAAGAATCAGCGAAAGCGAAGTGGAAATAGATGGAGAGCCTGCAGACGTATTCTTTGCACAGGACATCATCAAGGCAATTGGAAGGGGCTTTGAGCCAAGAAAGGCATTCATGCTGCTAAATCCGGAGCAGACATTTTACCTGATCTCGCTTCGGGAGCTTGACCTGACAGACAAGACCATAACAAGAATCAAAGGAAGAATTATCGGCGAGGATGGAAGGATAAAGCTTGCAATAGAAGAATCAACAGATTCATTTGTCAGTGTTTATGGGAGCACGATCGGGATTATTTCAAATGTAGAGACAGTACATTACGCCAAGGAAGCAATTTCAATGATCATAAACGGATCCCAGCATTCTTCTGTCCTTGCATACCTCTCAAAAGCGAAAAGGGAAATTTTAGATGCCAAGTTCAGGAACTGAGTCTTGATCTTACAAATTCGGCAATGCCATCCCCATCTCTTTTTTCAAAAACAGCATCATATCCCTTTGCCCTGATTTCCATGCAGATATCATCAGAAGAAGTAGGGGAGTATGCTGAGCTTGTGAGCACAACAGGAACATCAGGAGCAATGATCCTTACCTGATCAAGTATCTCAAAACCTTCTGTTCCGCCAGCTGTAAGTGAGAGATCAGTAATTACAAAGTCCGGCTGCTCCAGGCGGAATATGGCAAGAGCATCAGAAACAGAGAATACAGGTTTCATTGAAACTATTGATACGTTGGAAGTGCCAAGAAAGACTGAGTATGCTTCGATGATTTCTGCAGCATCATCAAAGATAGCAACCCTTGCTTTTTTCCTTATATTATCTGCCATTGGAACTCTTGACTGGCCGGAAGCAGGGCCTTGCATATTTCCAGCATTGGGCTTGAGCTGTTTCTTTTTTTGCCAAAATGCCATGAGGATAATTATCTTCAAAATATTTTAAAAGATGGTGTTTAATGGCTCTGGTCAAAGATAAGTATTAATATTGGAAAGGAAATAGAGTATGCAAGAAGACCAGTAGAAGTAAAAGAGGATATTGAATGGAAAGCGACGTATTCAAACAATTTCGGGAACACTCAGTAGCAGAATTTTTCAAGAAAAACAGGCAGATGCTTGGTTTTTCAGGAAAGGTCCGTTCCCTGACAATGATAGTGCATGAGTTTGTGACAAACGGGCTTGATGCCTGCGAAGAAGCAGGGATTCTTCCTGAGCTTGCAGTTGCGATTGAGGAACTTGGAAAGGATCACTACAGGGTAACCATAAGCGACAATGGACCTGGAATTCCAAAATCACATCTTGGAAAGGCACTTGGGCAGATGCTCGCTGGAACAAAGTTCCACAGGTATATCCAGCAGAGAGGGCAGCAGGGTATTGGCGCTGCTGCATGCACCATGTTCTCATACATCACTACAGGACAGTCAACAAAGGCAATAACATCACATAACGGAAAGAAGCTCACTGCAACTATTTCCATGGATTTTAAGAAGAACAAGCCGATAATCGAAGTCACTGGTGAAGAGGAGACAGAAGAGCATGGCCTTACTGTTGTCTCTGAATACAAGGATGTCAGATATGAAAGGAGCAATTACGGCATCTTTGAGTATCTTCGAAGGACTGCACTTGCAAATCCGCACTGCAGCATATCGCTGATCGAACCTAACAATGAAAAGACAGTGTTTCCAAGGTCAATCGAGGTAAACCCGAAAAGGCCTTTTGAGATAAAGCCCCATCCGCTTGGTATCAAGCCGCATGACCTTCTTGAATTTACAAAGCATGCAGTTGAAAACAAGAGGATATCCTCATTTCTTCAGCACACTTTTGCAAGAGTAAGTGCTGCAAAGGTAGAAGAGCTCAAAGGCATGCTTCCTGAAATTGATTTCAACAAAAGGCCTGACAAAATGACATGGGAGGAAGCAGAGGCAATAGTAGGCGCAATTGAAAAGTTAAAGTGGATCGCGCCTGCAACAGATTCTCTTGTTCCGATAGGAAAGGAGCAGGTGGAAGCATCCTTCAGAAATATTTTCAATCCAGAAGTCCTGGTAATTACACAAAGAAGCCCTAAAGTCTACCGGGGCGGAATCCCGTTTTCAGTTGAAGTCGGAATTGCCTATGGTGGCGGGGTTGCTGCTGCAAACAAGCGCGGAGAGGTCATGAGGTTTGCAAACAAGGTGCCTCTTTTGTTTGATGCAGGAGGATGTGCAATTACTGAAACAATAAAGACAATTGACTGGAAAAGATACAATATCCGCAATTTTGATGAGGAGCCCATCGCAGTGCTTGTGAACGTAGTCTCTGTACACGTCCCATACACAAGTGCCGGAAAGCAGGCGCTTGCAAGTGAAGAGGACCTGATGAACGAGATAAAGTTTGCTGTGATGGAAGCCTCGCGCGGAATCCAGAGGTTTATTTCAGGAAAGAAAAAAGCAAATGAAATTGCAACAAAGAAGAAGGTTGTAAGCAGGTATATCGAGCAGCTTTCAAATGACCTTGCCTCGCTAACCAAGAGAAAGCCGGAGAGGATCGCAAAGGAACTTAGAGAGATCATTGAGGAAAAATACGTTGATGCAAAAAAGGAAGAGATAAAGCCGCCTGAAAAACCTAAAGAAAATGAGGGTGAGAAAGATGAGTGAATCAACAGCAATGAAAAAGCTTGAAGAGCTTGGACGCGGCATGGTAAAGCAGATTGATGCAGGAGAAGG
>CAZYZZ010000073.1:0-1691 GCA_964651995.1 Microcaldota archaeon | reverse complement strand
CTTCTTGTTACTCCAAAGGGACAGTCAACAAGAGGAACAAGGAGGCTTCTTCGAAAGCTTGCTGACAAAAAACTGCCGGTCTACTGCCTCATGGACTGTGATGCCTGGGGATGGTATATATACTGGACAATAAAGACAGGAAGCATGAACCTTGCCTATCTTGGCCGGGACTTTGCAGTTCCTGAATCCAGATTCATCGGAGTGACCATGAGCGATATCAAAGAATTCAGCTTCCTTGACAAGCTGACGATCAAGGCAAAGGATGTTGACATCAAGAGGGCAGAAGAGATGATGAGCTATCCATGGATCAACAGGCACAAGGACTGGGTGCGGGAGCTGAAGCTTGTCCTGAAGACCAAGAAAAAGATAGAGCAGGATGCTCTTCAGGGACAAAAACTGACTTTTGTTGGAGAATACATAAAGCAAAAAATAGAGAACAAGGAATGGCTTAGCTAGGCTATTCCCCTTCAGTTTCTTCTTCTGCTTCTTCCTCGATCATGTATGGATTTCCAGTCACCAGAGGCTGGTTTGGACCAAGACAGAGGCTTGGATCAACCGCGCCTGTTTCATCAGGTTCGCAGATTGCATTGATCAGAGCCTGTCCATCAGGACACATGTTGTTTGGACAGTTTCGAAGCCATAAGTATGCTTCCATTTTTTCCCTGCCTGGATCTGCTTCTCTTTGCAGGAATGGCTGGAAACAATGCTCATAGAACAGAAGAATGTCAGTATACCCATAACATGCTTCAGGAGGGTCAACCCTTGGATGATCACCATCGCATGCTATTGTATCGTCCTGTCCATCTTCGGATTCGCAGTATTCATCATCCACTGTCCATGCCTTGTGGAATTCCTGGAGAAGGCACTGGCCGTTTCCGATTGTTCCGCTTCCGCATGGCGGCGGGATGCTTCCTACGTATTTCCTGTTTGAAGCTCCCCAGAAACCAGTGTACATGTGGCCGACAATATAGTATGAGAATAATTCGTTCTTCTCAGCCTCGTCGCTGCCCCAGTTGAGAAGTCCGGCAGTATGGGCATCATCAACTGCTCCTCGCGCATTTCGAAGCATGCTTGAGATTCCGAGGGTACCTGCGCAGATGGAATGGCTTGGATTGAATGGATTATACTCGCCGTCTGGGGCTGCGCATGCTTTTAATGAATCAAGCTCCTGCGGATAGAATCCTGTCCTGTTGTAAATATCAAAGTATGGACCGTCCACCCCGTCAGGATGATCTGATGCTGGCCAGTATGTATATGGAGGCTTGATAACCTGCATCAAACCAAATGCACACCACCTCCAGTCAGGAGTAGCTGAATTGGAGTTTGATGCCGGGGTGAGGTTCACATTGCATGTGATATCAGGGTCCCATGCCTCATCGTATGCAGGTTTGTTATAACATTCATCTACTGAAAGACCCTGCTGGAAACATAGAGGATCATTATAGCCTTCCCTACAAACCCTTGCAGCAGCACATGGATCAAAACCACTTTCAGTAAGGATTATTGCGCGAACGAACATAGGGTCGAGATTCCTTGCATCTGCCCAGTGCTCGATCTGCGGGTAATCCTCACAGTATCTCTCTGGAGGAGCTCCCTCATTCGGAGTAAATGAAAAGTGTGATAGTGCATCCAGGCTGAGATTATAATTAACGCAGGCACTGCACCTGAAGAGCGGATCTCCTGCTGGCCGG
>CAZYZZ010000072.1:0-5813 GCA_964651995.1 Microcaldota archaeon | reverse complement strand
CTCATTGAAATCTGGACTATTGCCATGAATTCAAAGCCCAGCTGAAGGTAATCAAAATTCGCTGAGTAGCCTGTAATCACGCCTTCCTTTTCCATCCTCTTTATCCGTTCTATCAAGGTCGCAGGACTCAGCTTGGTGCTCAGCGCCAGCTCCCTGTATGAACGCCTGCAATTTTGTTTGAGTTCCTGCAAAATACGTAGATCCGTCTTGTCCAATTGTTTGGAATTCATCGATGTGCACCTTCATAATCCAAACATATGTAATGAATATTTATATATTTATCTGTCATTTGTTTGGTTTTTTCTAAAAAACTAATAAATACAATGGAATTCTATCCAAATTCAATACAAATGAGAGGATTAACATGAAAGATAAACTATTTGAGCAAATGGAATCAGACAATGTAAAGTTTGTGAACCTCCAGTTCACTGATATGTTCGGGATGGTAAAGTCTATAACAATCCCGATAAACCATCTTGAAAATTCATTTGACCACGGAACCTGGTTCGATGGCTCCTCAATTGACGGCTTTGCAAGAATTCATGAGAGTGACATGTATCTAAAGCCAGATATGAAAACATATGCAGTCCTTCCATGGCACAATTCTTCTGACGGAAATACAGCAAGGTTTATCTGCGATGTTCACACGCCAGGCGGCTCTCCATTTGAAGGCGATCCAAGGCATATCCTCAAAAAAGTAATCCAGGAGGCAAAGGATCTTGGCTTTGATTATAATGTCGGCCCTGAGCTTGAATTTTTCCTCTTTAAGAAGGAAAACGGAAAGCTTCTTCCTGTTCCGCATGATAATGGAGGCTATTTTGACCAGTCAAATGATCTTGCATATGACATCCGAAGGGATATGAACATCACTCTCCAGAAATTCGGCATCAATGTCGAGGCAAGCCACCATGAGGTTGCACTTGGCCAGCACGAAATTGATTTCAAATACGGCGATGCCCTCTCAACTGCAGACAATGGAACTACTTTCAAGTTTGTCCTAAAGGCAATTGCCCAGCAGCACGGGCTGCATGCCACTTTCATGCCAAAGCCTGTTGCTGGAATAAACGGATCTGGAATGCATGTCCACCAAAGCCTGTTCAAGGACGGGGAAAATGCATTTTTTGATGATTCTGATAAATATCATCTATCCAGTCATGCATATTCATTCATTGCAGGCCAGCTTGCACATGCAAAGGCAATGTCTGCCATCCTCTCTCCAACAGTCAATTCATACAAGAGACTTGTTCCTGGATATGAGGCTCCGGTTTATCTGAGCTGGGGGCATACCAACCGCTCTGCACTGATAAGAATCCCAAGATATTCGAAAGGAAAAAGCCAGTCCACAAGATGCGAGATAAGATGCCCTGATCCAAGCTGCAATCTTTACCTTGCATTTGCAGTTCTTCTAAAAACCGGCCTTGAAGGCATGAAAAAGAGCATGAGCCCTCCAGATTCAATAGAAGAAGACCTCTATGGCTTTGATGACAAGAAGCTTGATGATATGAAAATAGATACTCTTCCTGATTCCCTTCAGTCTGCCCTCCGTGAATTCAAGGCAGATAATGTGATTCGCGATGCTCTTGGCGCCCATACTTTCGAGAAATATCTCGAAGCCAAGAAAAGGGAATGGGATTCATACAGGTTGCAGGTCACTCCATGGGAAATCGACAGCTATCTTGAGAAATACTAGTGCCTTGCATTTTTGCAGCATCTTGTTCCAAGTGAATAGTCAAGGTAATTGTCTGCATGCAGCTTCACATGGCGGTAGCATCCGCTTATTCCCTTTCCGCTAAAGGGATCTCCCATAAACCAACCTCTCTGGATCCCTTCAACTTCCTTCCCGCCATCAATCCATTCCGAAAGGTTTCCGTCCATATCAAATACGCCAAATCCATTTGTGCACTCATAATGGTCTCCTGTTTTTGTGAGGTACCCTGGCTGCAGGAGAAGCTCTTCATGATTGAATTCTTTGCCTGCTCTCTTGAGATGAGGTATGTCAGGGAAAAACAGGTCCAGGATATGCGGCTCTTTGCCTATGTTGCATTTCCACTCATCCCTCTCATTTCCATGCGGAAACCTTGTTTTATCTGGTCCCATGCATGCTTTCTGCCACTCGTCCTTTTTGCAAAGTCTTTTTCCAGCATTTTCACATGCTGCCTTTGCACTTATCTGGCTCATATGTCCCTGTGGAAAAACATCTGGGGCTGAAACTGCCTTCAGGTTCCTTCTCTTTCTTGTTGGTGACTTATTGAACGGATGGAGCGTCCCGTCATTTTTACCCACCAGATGCACTTCCCACCTGTCAATGCAGAAATAGCTGACTCTTGCCATCTCATCAGGGCATCCTGTTCTTTTCTTTGGTTTTTTCGGAGGCTTTGCCTTGCTTGCAGTTGGTTTTGGCTTGCTTGAAGAGGTCGGTTTAGGAATTGATGGTTTGCTTTTTGAAGTGGTATGTATCGGTTCTGTCATCGGACTGATTGTGCTCTTTTTTTCATCTTTACATGCTACTGATAGGAGAACTGAAGCAACTACTGCTCTTGCTACCTGTCTCTGCATTCTGCCCATGTGTAAAATTTGCCTCATGCTACCTATTGGTAGTAAAAGTGTTAAAAACTGTACTATGGCCTGGAAAAGAAAAAGATGAGAAGCATCAGCTTCTCTTTCTCATGTAGATGACAACCACAATCAGTATTGCCATCAGAACTGCAAGCCAGAAGAATGGTGACTCAAGCATTGTCTGGAAGAAGTCCTTTTCAAGATCTTCTCCTAGAGTAACCAGCACATCCTTCTTGACAATGACGTTTCCGGCACTGTCTTTCAATGCAACGATGTAGTTTCCGCCCATTAGTACAGGAATAATGACATGGCTGTCATTGTCCGGATAGTCGCCTTCATCTCCCATTGGGTCTATTGCACCTATCCCGCAGCCTACACAACCTCTTGGAATATCTACAAGTATCTTGTCGTCTACTACTGCTGGACTGATATCAAATACTTCGCATTCATGATCAACGCAGTACTCCCCTTCAGGGCACTGCAGGCAGCTTTCATTGCGCTCTCCGCATTCATACAAATTGCATGTGTGATTCGCAACAACACCGCAGCATCCTGTAATTTCAGAACAGACTCTAAGTCCATCAGCAATCTCTAGGCACTCTGCAGTTTCCTTACAGTCAGAATCAGTTTCGCACTCTGGCTTTGGCATGCAGCTTCCATCGCTGCAGGATTCTTCAGGTCCGCAATCACCATCGCCTTCGCATGGATCTCTGCAGTAATGGTCAACACATTTTTCGCCCTCTTCGCATTCAGGACAAAGATCCCCATCTCCGCATTCATAAGGGTGGCAGGTATGATCCTTGACTATTCCGCAGCATTCAACTTCCTGGCATGTGTCTTCAATACACTCTTCTGTAGATGGGCAGTCTATGTCTTCATAGCAGCCACATTCACCGCAGTTGATCAGCTTATCGATTTTTGTAAATGGCAGATGGTCTTCCTTTGATGCAATGATCCTCACAGTCCTGCTGCAGCCTTCGAAAAATACCTGTCCATTGCTGCCGGTGAGCTCATCATCAAGAAGATGTTCCAGTGTATTTTCATCAAATACATCAACTTCTGCTCCTTCAACAGTACTGCCATTTAGCAGTGTGACTGTTACGACATTGCCATCGCAGGTGCTGTTGAGCTCGACTATCAGATCCATGACATTAAAGTCATCATCGTCTCCGCCGCTTCCACCGCTGGCAGGGTCTCCAGTGTATGCAAATGTTAAGCTAACAAGTGCAAGCAAAAAAAGAATTGTTCTAGACATACTTTAGAATATGTCTTGGGGGATTTTAATTGTTTTGTTATGCCTGAGAACCTAGTATCTTTACTTCTTGGGATCCATAGGATGTCCTTCTCTTGATAATAAGTCAGCTAATGATGACATAAGATCTGCTATTGGATGGAGCAAATCTTGATCAATAACTCCCTCCAACTTGGTTACAGAATCCACTGCTTTCCCAAATTTCTCTGCCAATTCTCGCATTCTTGACTCATCTCTATCTAAAATGTCATAAAGTTCATCTGCAATAAGTTTCTCATCTCCACCTTTTTCTATCTCAGCCAAATCATCTTCTTTTTCAATCATCAGAGTAAGTAGAAAACGCGCATTTGCTTTGGCTTCCATATCCTCTCCTCCAAGAGCTCTTGCCAATATTGATGATACGGGTGGCAATGCAGATTTTATATCATATCCAGGATTTTTCCTGGCGATCATACCAAGAGTTACAATAACTTCATTTCTCAACTCAACATCCTCAGTTTCCATCGCTTCAATCAAACTGTATACTGCGTTTGTGTCTCCAACTTCTCCGAGCTTACTCGCTGCTTCTATCTGAACTTTTTTGTCTTCATTACCAAGTTCATGCACTAATCTCAGTACTTCGACAGAAATCCTTATTCCATCCCGCCTATGAACCCTTCTAAATGGTTCACTGATCGGTGATTGTCCCGGTCCAAAAACTTTATCTGGTCCCCTTGAGTTATCTCCTCTTCTCTGAGTTTTTTGATTCATGGTTTATGCCCTTTTTAGTGGCAGAGATCCATCTTTGCCATTTTTTAACATTAATAACTACGCAAACCATGATAATATATCCATCTATCGATTCTTTTGACAAAATTACAAAAAAGGGACAAAACGTGTGTCTCTATAATATCCACGGTGCCTCCTCTTCTGATTTTTTAAACATTTCTCCCCATCATTCCTTACATGATTCTCAAGAGGCTCAACCACACTGCCCTTGATTCTGCACGCAAAGAATCAGGAAGACAAGCAGAAACTATCAGAAGATTCAGGACCAAAGTGGATGCGATAAGCACCGGCCATCCTAAATTAGTTGATCATCATCTGCTTGCTGCTGCAGCAAGAGCACTTAACAAAGGCGCTCGAAAAACAGCAGGGCGCCTTGTTTCATTTGGCCTTAGAAACAGGTCCAGAAAGATATTTGAGCAGACATCTCCCTTTGTTGGAAGAGAAAGCATGCTTCTGGATCTTGGATCAGGCGATGGAAAAGTAGGGGAAATGTTTGCAAAGAAGCATGGATGCAGGGTCACGCTGATGGATGTCATGAATTATAATAAGACCAGTCTGCCTTTTCATAAGTACAATGGAAGGGAAACCAGGTTTATTGATGACCAGTTTGAGCATGTCCTTCTTGTGACGGTTTTGCATCATTCTGATGATCCGATAGCTGTCATGAGCGAGGCTCTTCGCGTTGCATCAAGAAGTGTTGTTGTAATAGAATCCGTATACTTCAATGAGATGCACAGGGTTTTCAACTCCTTTTTTGACTGGTTCTATAATAGAGTGCTCAATGATCCGAATGTCAATGTGCCACTGAATTTCCTGCCTCCAAAAGCATGGGTTTCTCTTTTTGGAGAACTTGGCGGCAGAACCACTCACATGGAGCACTTTGGAATTGATATGCCGGTAGTTCCAGAATGGCATACTCTTTATGTAGTTGAGAAAAACAAGATCGGGCCCGGAGGGATTTGAACCCTCGACCTGCGGATTTCCGCCTTTTAGGAAAAGGCGGCCCAAAACGGCCATGCCATCTCCAAACGGTAAAAGTCCGTCGCTCTACCAAGTTGCTCTGCACCATTTAAACAGCGCTTCAAATAAGCCTTTGTTAAAAAGTACATCTGAGCTACGGGCCCAATATACGTAGGAAGAAGTTTACCTGGAATCATTTAAAAATGCAACTATTGTAATTAGAAAACAAGGCCGGGTTGGCAGATCGGTTATGCAGCCGCCTGCAGTTCGCTTTTCT
>CAZYZZ010000071.1:0-5990 GCA_964651995.1 Microcaldota archaeon | reverse complement strand
TCGGAGGAAATAAAACATGGGTTTGAGCAACAGGTGATTAGTTGGGACAAATATATACTATGGCAACTTTTAACAATCTGATATTTACAATGGGATATGCCAAATATCAAGAAGATGAGAAGATAGCAAAGGAGGCAATAGTTATTCCAGATATAGGGAACGATCTATCATTGTTTCAAAAAGGATTATGTTGGGGGGGTTCTCCTTTTAGAAGTAACCTTACTTTGAACAGCATACATGGACTTTCGAATAGGGATAGGTACCTGACGGGTTTATTCAATCTATGGATTCTTAGTAGAATTAAGGATAAGATAAAACAAAGCGATTCTTTTATTGCTAATATTACTACAATAGAAGGACAGTATTTGTCCATAAACTCAAAGCAGACAATCTATTTCGAAGATGGGATAGCACCTTATCTTAAGCCAAGCAAAGAGAGGAACAAACTTTTGAGAAGTATAGTAAGGAAAGTCATATATCCCTATAGAATATTGAGACATCAGCTTGATTGGCCAAGCGATTCGATTATAGTTAGTGAACCTGAGAGATTAAGAGAAGAACATAAAGATATGAAGCTCAGAGCTAAATTAGATGTAGGAGTCCTCAAGAGGCTAGAAGAAGATGGTTTTGTTGAACATATAATTAGTAAAAGATATGAGATCGAAGGCGATAAGATAAGGATCTTGGAATACAATGAGGTTCCAGAAGATCTTGAAGAAGGGATAGCAGTAAAGCCCCATCCAAGGTCGAAGGAGTTTCCGGAGAATTGTGAGATTATAGATCCTTACTCACCAATAGAGATGATAATCTGGTCAAATAGAGACAAGAAAATAGAACTTCTCGGAGGAGAAGGATCATGCGCAAGAAGGAATGCAGAGCTACTACTAAAAATGTGAGTGGGATGAGGGACACAATACAATTCTGCGCAGTCCTGCTTACCTCAGCATTATTGCTGGACATGTCCCTATTCTTTATATTTGCGCTTCCAGGAATAACTCTAGATCCATCCCATCAATGCAACTGCTCTGGAAGCGACATTCCTGGAGGTATTCACAATACATCTAGAAAGTGAACTTGGTTTGGATATGGACAAATTGGATTTTGATCCTACAATACGCCAGAGTTTTGTTACTGAAGAAGACCTGATTAGAGAAGTGGAAGAACTGAGAAAAATGAAACCTGAAGAAATGCAGGAGATAAGAAAGAAAAGAAGAAAGAAGATCGAGGATCTCCTGGGCAAAGTAACTGAAGAGACATATTCACTTTTTCTGAATTAAGAGCCTGGATTTGACTCAAGATGCTCCATGTATTTTTTTATTCCATCTTCAAAGCCAGTCTCAGCCTTCCATCCGAGGCCTTCAAGCTTTGACGGGTCAGGAAGCATATTCGTCACATCGCCCTTCCATCCATTCTGATTGCCGGTATAGGAAACAGAAGGAGAGAGGCCAAGGAACTTACTCTCCAACTGTGCAATGTCATCAACAGTCCTTTGCTCCTGGACTGCGACATTGAAAACATCATACTGCTTCTCCTGTTTTTTCCAGGCAATGAGGTTTGCAGTTGTGCAATCGGAGATATGGAGGTATGACTTGGATTGCTTTCCATCTCCAAGGATTTCAAGCTTTGTTGGATCTGCTTTTAGTTTGTTGTAGAAATCAAACATAACTCCATGATTGAGCCTCTCTCCGAAAATATTTGCATATCGAAGGGAAGTTCCCTTCATGCCATAGGTTGAACAATATGTAGAGAGGTATCCCTCACCAGCAAGCTTGCTAGCCCCATAGTGACTTATTGGATTGCATGCTGCTGTTTCCGGAGTTGGTATTTCAGCAGTTCCATAAACAGTTGAGGAGGATGCAAAGAGGAACCTTTGGACATCTGCCCTTCTGCAGGACTCGAGAAGCATAAAGGTTCCGCGGACATTGATATCGAATGTCTTTTCAGGAGTCTTGCTGCTGTTCCTAACATCAGGATCTGCTGCAAAATGGAAAACAGTATCAGTATCATTAAGTTGCTGTGAAAGGTCCTCTCTAATATCTCCTTCAATGAATTTCGCCTTGGGATTTACGTTTTCTTTTTTTCCTGAAGAGAGGTTATCAATTACAAGAACTTCGTGATTTTCAGATACCAGGGAATCGACCAGGTGAGATCCAATAAAACCTGCTCCTCCGACTACTGCTACTCTCATGAAATTAGATTGATAGGAAATAATTAAAAGTCAGGAAGCTTTCCGCGGGGCCTGTAGATCCTCTTGAAGTATGCTGCCTTGTGCATCACTTCGAAATAGCGGTGGATGTATTCTGCCTTCTTGAAATTCATGATGCCCCTGCTCTGCCCTACTCTCTTTCGCCTTGCCGGGTTTGCGCCTTCACCGGTGTAGTCGATTTGTTCCCATTCGCGTCCGATTATATGGGAATGGTTGGAGTCAAGCTGCTTGAGGTTCCCGAATTTCATTGATTTGACAAAACGGACAAGATAATCAGAGATTTCTTCTGCATCCTGCTTGGAGACTCCGCGCTCATGTGTTGCGCGAAGAAGCTCCACTGTTGACTTTGGCATTTTCTGATATAGAACCTTGGTGTTTGGCATATCCTGAAGATCAGTGAGGAAATATCCTGCGATCTTAGTTGCCTGGACCTTGGTGAGTTTCATCTTTGGCCTTCTCTGCTTAACCCTGGCATCAAGTATGTCTGCTGCCTGGGAAAGCCCTTCATCCCTAAGTGCTGTCATGGCAGCTTCGAAAGTCTGCGGAAGGACAATTGGGGAAGCTTTGGCTGGCTCTTCCATGGCAGGTAGCTCCATGGCAGGCGGGGGCAGACTTGGCTCTGGAGCAACTGAGGTCTGCTCTGCAGATGGAGGAGTCAGTACCTGCTCAGGAATAGTGATAGGCGGCCTTGTAGGCCGCTCACATGCAAAAATTGATGAAGTTAGGACTAATGGAAGCAGAATCCGAACAGCTTTCCTGAGGCATTTTCTTGGGCTTTGGAGCCTTCTCATAACTAGTTGTGTATAATGATGGATTTTAAAGAGAATCGAAAAGCATAAAACCCTGGGTAGCAAAAGAAATGCGGGGGATGAATATGCTTGGCTGGCGAATGCTAAGAGAAGGAGACTATTTTGTAGACTTACCTGGACTCAGTTCGGACGAAGAAGAAATAATTCTGGAGGCTTCTGAAAAGTTCAAGGAAGAAGCAAGAAACTGCAAGGAGAAAAGCGAGGATCTGATCAGAAAGATTGTTGGAAAGATTGCAGCAGAGCGTGAGACCTATCTTGATATGGAGCAGCAGGAGTACATTGCAAGGGTTGCATATCTTCATATCTACGGGTTTGCATTCATAGAGCAATTGCTCTCTGACCCGGAAATTGAGGAGATCAGCGTAATCGGAGCAAATAAGCCAGTCTATGTTTACCTGAGAAACAAGGGCTGGAAGATGGTCAATGCAGTCTTTGAGAATGAGAAAACGATTGCAGATCTGATAAACAAGATGGGCAGGGGGATTGGAAGGCACATCACAATGCAGAATCCAAGGATCGATGCAATGCTTCCAGATGGATCCAGGCTCCATGGATCGCTTCCCCCAATCTCAAATGGAGAGATCACGATAAGGAAATTCAGAGACAAGCCGTTTTCTCCAAGGGAACTTGTTGAAAACAAGACAGCAAACCTGGATGCGATTGCTTTTCTCTCAGTTCTCATGCAATGCGACAGTTCGGTTGTCATTGCAGGAAACACTGCAAGCGGAAAAACAACATCGCTCAATGCCCTGTTTTCATTTGTGCCTGCAAATGAAAGGGTGATAATCACCGAGGAGACTCCTGAGATAAATATCCCGCACATCCACCAGATGAGGCTGGTTGCAAACAAGGGAATGGGAATCTCGCTCAAGGACCTGGTTTATGATTCGCTGAGGATGCGGCCAGACCGGATGATTGTAGGTGAAGTCCGGAACAAGGAGGAGGTCGAGGCTCTTTTTGATGTCTTGCTTGCAGGACAGGCAAGAGGATGCTATGCAACATTCCATGCAAGCAGTGTTAATGAGGCAGTCTCAAGATTTGCATCTTTTGGGGTAGATGAACTTGACCTTCGAAGCATTGACTGTCTCATCATCCAGAGAAGAATGCTATACTATGACAAAAAGAAAAGAAAGAATACTGAAGTGAGGAGGATAGTCGAGATTGCAGAGCTGTGCAATGGACAAAAGACAATATACAAAAACGGAAAGTTCAGCTGCGATGGAGTGCTTCTGGAGAGAGTATCGCAAAGCTTTGGAATCAGCAAAAAGGAAATGAAAAAAGAGATTGCAGCAAGGAAAAAGCTGATTGCAAAATCCCCTTCAGAGTTCTCGGAATTCTACAAGCACCTGCAGGCAAAACTTTATGGAGGGAGGAAATGATAGAGCGCTTCCCCAAAGTTCCGATCCGGAGCCGGGCAGAGCCGGCTATCCGCAGCCTGGGCCTGGACCCTGAGAGATACATGGGCATGTCAATAACAGTCTCAATAGCAATCGCAGTTTTGGCTTTGCTGGCATTTGGTATTGTAATTTCACTATTGGCATTTGCAATGGCACTTGGATTTTTCCTTATCCTGCCTGAGATGGAGCTGAAAAAGCAGGCTGCCGAGATTGAAGCAGGGCTGCCGTTTTTTCTTCGAAGCCTTGGGATGCTGCTGGATTTTAGAATGCCGTTTGAAAGTGCGATAAAAAGAGCTGCACAGGGACAGAGAAGACTGCATGATGAGATGCTAAGGGCAGGAGATGAGATAAAAAGCGGGATGAGTCTTCAGGAGGCCCTCACAGGCTTTGCAAAAAAATACAGGACGCTCGAGATCAAAAGGGCAGTATCCCAGATGTGCAGCTCCTATGAAATCGGAAACATGGAGATAAGGAGGATAGGAGATGAGATGCTTTCGGTACAGAAGCACAAGCTCAGGGAGTATGCTGCAAAAAGCACAATGATCGGCCTGATGCTGATAATCTGCACCGCCATTCTTCCGACATTTTTTCTGGTGTATGCAGTTGCAGGAAGATTTGCACTGGGGGCCAAGATAACAAATGAGCAGATCAGCCTTGCCATGCTCATTCTCTTTCCTGTTCTGAGCATTTTCATCCTGATGGTTTCAAAGTCAATGATGCCAAGCTCGGCATTTGAAAACAAAAAAAGAATGGATCCTGCGATGTTTGCTCCTGGAGGAATTTTCATACTGGGGTTTTTGTTATTTCCCAAATTCCAGATAGTTGCGCTCATTGCTGGGACAATCGCTGCTGGAATTGTCGTCTTCAGGGATTATAAAAAAGAGAAGAAGCTGGAAAACCTTGAGTCAAACCTTCCAGATGCATTGTTTTCAATCAGCGCAATGCCAAGGTCGGCAAAAGCAGAGGATATCTTCAGAAATATTGAATATGGGAACTTCGGGGAACTTTCTATTGAGGCTGGAAAAACAAGAGCGCAGCTAAAGATGAATATCAGCACTGAAGAGGCTATTGTTGATCTGTGCAAAAGAAACAAGTCCCCCATGCTCAAGAGAGCAGGCGTTATGCTGATTGAATGCTTCAACACTGATTCAATAGGCAGGATAAGCATGCTTGCAGAGGACATAATCTCCGCATTCCAGATCAAAAGGGAGCAGGCAAGGCTGTTTTCCCTGCAAAAATATACATTGATCTTCGGAGGATTCCTGATTCCCTTGATCCTAAAAGTAACATTATACCTGCTTGAGAGCATGAGCGGGCTTATGGAAGAGGCAGGAGATGCAGTTACATTTGCAGCTTCAGTTGTCCCTCCTTATCTGATAATTTATGCAACTATTGCATCAATTGCGATCTCTGAATATGAAGGGAAAAGATCATCTGCTGCAATATATCTCATCGTGCTTAGCATCGTGAGCCTTGCAGTATTCCATTTTATAAGTTTATGAACAGAAGGAAAATCAATGGCCTCGATAACCGAAGTGCTAACCTCCGACCCGCAACCGCAGCCCGCCAAGGAGTTCA
>CAZYZZ010000070.1:0-6115 GCA_964651995.1 Microcaldota archaeon | reverse complement strand
TAAATACAAATCCCTTTTCAAATATTTTTTCTATCTGCTCTGCAATCTCCTGTTCGTCCTTTCCGCTGGGGCAGAACTTTGTTACTTCCGGAGGAACATGAGAACCAGCAAGAACTATTGTTGGAGTCATGCATCTTTGAGCCTCCAGGATAGGCAGGCCGAAACCTTCGGAAAAGGAAGGAAAGACGAAAACATCAAAGCTGTTATATATTTCAACAAGTTTTTCTTCAGGTGCAAAGCCCATGAATTCAATATTCTGGATGCCCAGTTTTTTGGCAAGCAGCTTGCATTCTTCAAGTTGGGCTCCTTTTCCATATACGATAAAGCGGGATTGTTTGGGATGGGCTTTTTCAAAGATCGAATAGGCTTTGATAAGAAGAGGGGTGTTTTTGTTTTTTGCAAAGCCTCCCATATAGCCAACTGTGAAAGTCTGCTTGGTTCTTGGAAGAGGACGGAAATGGGGCTCAACGCCTAATGGAGTGACTGTAATTTTTTCCGGTGCGATGCCAAAATGCTCTATGAGATCATCCTTTGCAAGCGAGGAGATGGCAATGAGATGATCAGAATTTTTCGCTGATGATTTCAATGCCCGCCAAACAAGAGGGAAAAAGGTATTGTGAGAGCTGTAGAGGAAAGGATGAAGATCATAGATGGTAGTGATGATCCTGTTTTTTCTTAGTTTTCTGAATAAGGGCAGTGAAAGCCCGGCCTGTGGCGCAGTGAGATGATAGAGGGTATCAGTTTTAGGAGAAAGGATGAGATTTCGCGGTACAGTAACAAAACAATCAAAACCTGATTTTTTGGGAAATGTATAGCTTGAATCACAATAGATATTGTGCATTCTGAGATCATATTTTTTAAGAGCCTGGAAGAGACTATGACAATACCTTGCCATGCCCTGGCCCAAGGCAGGATCAGAATAAAGACCGACAAATGTCACTTCAAATGTCATAAGAGCGCCTATAATCTGAACTGGCGGAAACTAAAGCCGAGTTCTTTCAGTTTTGAATTGTCACCTATGAGACAATTATTCTTGTCAGAGACGATTTTAGTTGGTTTTTCTATTTTCAGCAGTCTTGAAACCTCATCATAAACATCCTGTACAGTTACTGAGGCTCCAGAGCAGATATTATATGTCCCGTTTGGAATTGAAGCGGATTTTGAGAGGATGCCTATGACATCATCTACGTGCACCATGTCCATTTTAGTTCTTGGATTGAATACTTCTATTACTGGGTCCTCGCGGTACTTTTTCATCAAATCCCCTATGATAAGGCCTGCTTTTTGATCAATGGAGTAGGAATTGAAAAGCCTGAAGATCACATAATCAAAGCCGATTTCATTAGAATAATACCTGATCAGATTCTCTCCGGATAGTTTTGTCAGGCCATAAAAATTAGTCGGATCTGGGGCCTCAGTTTCTTTGTGCTTTTCTCTTTTCCTGTCATAGACATATGCAGAACTCATGAAGATGATCTTCTGCACTTTTTTCATCTTTTTGCAAATGTTCATGGTCCCATTTACATTAACATCCCATGCAAGATCCCTGTCTTTTTCAACAAGCTTTGGAGCAGAAACCGCAGCAAAATGAAAGATAAGGTCAAAATCTGAAAGATCGAGAGAAGGATCCCTTATGTCTCCCTCAAGAAAGCTGCAGCCCGCAACTGCAGTTTTATCAAGACAGGTAATATTGTCCCCCATAGAAGCAATTAGTTTTTTGCCTAGGTAGCCGCTTCCACCAGTTAGAAGAATTTTCATTTTCCGACTCCGTCCCTTATGATATCCAGCACAGACCTTGTTGGCTTCCAACCGGTTTTTTCGCTGATTTTCTTGTTGCTTCCTATGAAACCATCGAAAAGAGCCTCACCGCGTTCATATGGCCTTAGCAGATCCTTATTAACAACGATTTCATTTTGGAGACCATAAACGTGCAGGGCTAGTTTGGCATAATCGCCCATGGTTATTCCTTTTTCAGAACAGATATTGTATGCTTCCCCGCGATTGCATTTTTCTATTGCAAGGAACTGGGCAGCCACCGAATCATAAACATGCGTAAAATCGCGCACTGCATTTGGATTGCCCATTATGATTTTGTCTGATTTGCCATCAAGAATTTTCCTTATTTGAGCTGCTATCCTTGCAGTGAAAAAATGCGGTCCGCGCCTTGGCCCTTCCTGGTTGAATGTCCTTGTGATCACAGTAGGTGTTTTGTACATATAATAGTATGATTTTGCAACGTTTTCCGTGAAGACTTTTGTTGAGGCATAGGTTGATGTTGGCCGGAGAGGATTCTCTTCACGTACAGGAAGTTCGGAAATATCCTGAACAAACCCATATTGCTCGGAAGAACATGCAACCTGCAAACCTTCAAGACTTTTGGCCTTCTTGGCTCCGGCTTCAAGTACATTGACTGTACTGACACAGTTATTTTCCACAACATGGCTCGGCTGCTGGATACTGCTTGGAACAAATGATTCTGCTGCCTGATGTGAGATTACATGCGGATCTATTTTTTCCACAGTTGAAGCGACATGGCCATAGTCCCGGAGATCTATTTCAATAAGTTTTAAATTTCCTGATTCTATCTGATGCTCAAGATTGGGATGAAGAACAACTGCATGGCGCCTGACTGTTCCATAAACCTCGGCTCCCATCTCAACAAGCATATCCACCATCGTGCTGCCGACCATGCCTGCTGTTCCTGTAATAAGGACCCGTTTTCCCTTCCAATATTGGGAATCCGGCTTGGTGCTTTGGTTACTTTTGACCTGTTTTTCATAATCATCGAATGAGGAGGGATCTATTAGGATGCCTTTCTCCTTAAGTTCTACGAATTTTTCCTTGTTAAAAATACTCTCTAGTGAAACAGTTGACATAACATCTCCCGAGTTAAATAGAATGAAAAGGTATTAAGATATACCCGTCCGTCAAATAAAATTTCATAAGAAGAGATTTATCTAGATTGCGGATTTTGGAATTGATACTTTTATGGAAGAAGAAAAGAACATTAAATGGTTGTGATAATATAAAATCATGAGTCCTAATCAAAAAGAAATTATTCGCAATGTCAAAATTACTGATTGTACACTAAGAGATGGAGGACACCTCAATAAATGGACATTTGACAAAGATTTTGCATCAAGAGTAGTTTGGGCATTATCAGAAACGAACATCAATGCAATAGAAGTAGGATATGTATCAAAAAAAGAATCCTTTCCCCCAGATACTGGAATCTGGCGTTTTTGCGAAGAAAAGGACGTAAGGTCGATAGTTCCTGCAGAGATTCAATCAAAAATTGCAGTTATGGGAGATATAGGTAAGGTAGGAATCGAACAGTTCATCCCAAAAGATGAGAGCGTAATAGATATTGTCAGATTAGCATTTTATCCAGGACAAAGCAGGGAGGCAATTGAACTTGGGCATGAAGTGCTGGATCTTGGATATGAAGTTTACCTAAATTGTATGGGGACAGTATGTTACGATGAGGATGGACTCAAAAAACTGATGAGAGAATTATTCGAATCAAAAATATCCAACATAGTACTTGCTGACAGCTTTGGTTCCCTGATGCCAAGACAGATTTATAACCTAGTTCAACTTTTCAAAAAGGCAACCGGAAAGAATATCGGATACCATGCACACAACAACCTTGAGATGGCATTTGCAAATACAATGGCGGCAATTGAGGCCGGCGCAGCAAGTGTTGATGCTACAATATATGGGATTGGGAGAGGAGCAGGGAACCTGCCTATAGAAGTTCTCCTAGCCCACTTGCTTCATTTCGAAGGAATTCACACAAACATCATACCTCTCCTAGAGATTATTGAATCAGATTTTGTACCGCTTCGAAAAGAATTGAAGTGGGGATATAATTTGCATTATATGATTTCAGGACTGTTAAAATGTCACCCGAATTATGCGTCAACTTTGCTGGATGGATATAAAATGGACATGCCGTCGGTTTGGGCAAATCTGGTAGAAGTGAGCCGGGAAAAACCAATCAAATTCGATAAGAAACTACTTGAAGAGGTAATAGAAAGGGGCAAATTTTCGAATGAAAAGAAACTAGATCCAAGGATGAAGTACTCCAAGATAAGGGTTGAGAACATAGATTTCAAAGCTCCAGAATATCAGAAAAGACATGGTGGAAAAGACTTCCTGGTTCTTGGAAATGGGCCCAGCCTGAAAACAGATATTGAAAAAATCAGGAGAATTGTCAAGGAAAAGGAGCTGATTGTCCTTGGAGCAAATTATGTTCATGGCCTAATAGAACCTGATTATCATGCATTCAACAATATCAATAGATTTCTAAGATATGGAAAATTTGTGGGTGAAAATTCCAAGTTGCTAATCGGAAGCTATATATCAGATCAAATAGTTCATTCGATAACAGATAAGAGATATGAAAGACTGCCATATGTAAATACAAGCAATGAATTTGGTATTGAAAATGGAGTGATACAATCAAACTGTGGAACAATATCGATACTTCTGATTGCAAGCGCGATAATAATGGGAGCAAGAAGGATCTATGTTGCAGGATTGGATGGATATAAACAGATGAATGGAAATAAAACTCATTTTTACTCTGAAACCCAAGAAACCCCAACAAATCTTGAGAGCAGTTCTCTGAATGAAGTTTGCAGCAGATATCTTGATGAGATACATAAGTATCAGATCAAAAACAATCTGGAACCTTTCAAGATAATAACAAAGACATCATACACAGAATATTATGACGGAGGAATATTGAAATGAGGGTAATTGGAGTAATTCCTGCACGATTAAAATCAAGCAGACTTCCGGAAAAAGCATTGAAGATAATCGACGGACTTCCGATGATAGTCCATGTATATAAAAGAGCAGAAATGTGTCAGGATCTTGACGATTTATATGTAGCGACAGATAGCCAGCAAATCAGCGAAGTGGTAAAGGAGCATGGAGGCAAGACAATCATGACAAGTGAGAGGGCCGCTACAGGAACAGATAGAATTGCGGAAGCAGTTTCAGAAATGGAATGTGACTTAGTGGTTAATATCCAGGGAGATGAACCATTGGTTAGGCCAGAACACATAAGTGCTGCAATAAAAGCCCTTGAAGACCAGGCAGTACAAGTGTCATGCCTCTCAACAAGCAGCACAAACAAGAACGACAAAAATGAGATAAAAGTCGTTTTTGATAAAAGATCAAATGTATTATACTATTCAAGAACAGATATCCCCTCAGACAAAAGAGTCAAGGTAAAAACTCATTATAAGCAATACTGTATTTACTGTTTTAGAAAGGAGTTTCTAAAAAAATTCACTGAAATGGAACAGAGTCCCTTGGAAAAGATAGAATATGTGGAACTTCTCAGAGCAGTTGAAAATGGATTTGTAGTAAGGAATGTCAATGTTAATTCCAATTCAAAAGCTGTAGATACTGAAGATGATCTGAAAGAAGTGGAAAAATTAATGAAGATGGATGATTTGAGAGGGAAATATTGATGCGCCCAAAAGTACTTTTTTTTGATTTTGACGGAGTAATTCTAGAATCTGCCGATATCAAGACAAATGCATTCAGAAAAATGTTCGAAGACAAATGTCCAGATAAAATCGATGAAATAATACGATATTATGAAGAAAATGGGGGGGTCTCAAGATACATAAAATTTGAATATGTGTATCAAAATTTCCTAGGTAAAGCTCTGAGCAAGGAGAAATCAAAAGAGATGGGAATCAGATTTACTGAAATGACATTAAGAGAAATAGAAGCAGCTCCTTTTGTGGGCGGGCTTCTGGAATTTTTAAGGAAATATCATGGAAAGATCAAATTCATCATTGCATCCGGAGCACCCCATGAGGAATTGAATTATCTCGTTGACAAAAGAGAAGTGAGAAAATATTTTGACGGGGCATTTGGAGCTCCGAAAAAGAAAAGCCAGACAATAGCAGAAGAACTCGAAAAATTAGGTTTGGAAGTGAAAGATGCAATATTTATTGGAGACACTTTGACAGATTATACTGAAGCGCAAAAAGCAGGAGTATATTTTATTGGAGTTGTAGGAAAGGGAAAGAAATCCCAATTCCCAGATAAAACCGATGTAGTTCCTGATTTCTTTGAACTTTTGGAAAGA
>CAZYZZ010000069.1:0-6166 GCA_964651995.1 Microcaldota archaeon | reverse complement strand
TCAAAATCTTTTGAATCCATAATTATCACCTATAATCCGTGCCTCTGGGGATTGTAATATTCAAGATCCTCCTTCTCACAGATTCTGATTTCTGCTTCTCCCTTGAACTTGGCCTTTACAAGTTTTTCTATCTCTTCTGTGATCTGCTCAGCAAAGAACTGCCGTCCGTCATATTTCAGAATCAGGAAGTCTGGCCTGACATCGCAATACTCCTTGAGCATTCCGGTAAACTGCCCTGTTGAGTTGTTTTCAATCATCACTGTTTTGCTGCAGCTTCCGACCATCTTGCTTATCTTCTCCTTGTCAAGAGGATAAAGATAACAGAAATGCATTACATTAGCCTTTATTCCCTTTTCACCAAGCATGGAAACGGCATCAAGAGCAGGAAGCTTGTGTGATCCCCAGCACATGATAGTGACATCCGCGCTTTTTGGCCCATATATCTTTGGCGCCGGAAGCTCCTTCAAAAGTCCCTTGATCTTTGCAGCTCTCTTGTCGACCTGTTTTGTTCTCATGATGAAACTCTCGCTGCTAAAGCCGGTCTCATCATGCTCATATGAAGTTCCAACATGCATTCCATTCGGAGTTCCCGGAAATACTCTTGGGGAAATTCCGTCTTTTGACAGTGCATATCTCTTGTATCTTGTATTTGCCTCTAACTTCGGCAGTTTGTCTGCTATCTTTCCCCTCTCAATTTTGACCTTGCTCTCATCGAACCTGTCACATGAAAAGAATGTCTCTCCAAGGAACTTGTCTGAAATAATTATCACTGGCAGCTGGTATTTCTCTGCCCAGTTGAATGATTCTGCGCCAAGCTGGAATGATTCTTCAACATCTCCTGGAGCCAGGATAACTCTGAGGAAATCCCCCTGCGAGGCATGAAGTGCAAATCGAAGATCTGCCTGTTCTGTCCATGTCGGCATTCCTGTGCTTGGCCCGACCCTTTGGACAAGGGCAGCTACGATTGGAGCTTCTGCAAGCGCAGCCATTCCAAGAGCTTCAACCATCAGTGCGAATCCTCCGCCTGAGGTTCCTGTCATGGATCTGAGCCCTGCAAATGATGCTCCGACAGTGTAGTTCATCGCTGCAATCTCGTCTTCTGTTTGTTTTACTAATATGTTGAACTTTCGCTCGTGGGCAAAGAGATAATGCAAAATCGAAGAAGCAGGAGTCATGGGGTATGCAGAATAGAATTTCATTCCGCCCTTCACTGCCCCAAGTGCAACAGCCTCGTTTCCTGCAATTAGGATCTTCCTCTTTTCTGAAATCGGCTTCAGCTTATGCGGGAACTCTCCGCTCTTTGAGACTATATATTCATAGCCTTCTTTTGCTGCTGCAATATTCTTTTCAACAATTTCTGCTCCCTTTCTTCCGAATTCATCCTGGATTACTCCGGCGAGCATTTCAAACGGATAATCAACAAGAGCAAGCGCAGTTGCAAGTGCAACAGTATTCTTCATCTTGATATTCCCGTTTGCCTTTTCAATCAGTTTCATCAGAGGGACCGGAATAGTTTTTACTCCCTTTGGTATCTTGAGCTGGCTTATGTCAAGTGCACTGTCATATATGATTATCCCGTCTTTTTCAACAGTATCCTTGTGGTAGAATACCGCATCCTTGTTCAGTGCCATCACAGCATGGCATCTTTGCCTTGGGGAGCGAAGATCCTTGTCGCTCACAGCAACCTCAACAACATTATGCCCTCCGCGAACAAGGGACGGATATTCCGGATATCCGACAACATTATAGCCGCCTCGAGTGAAGCATTTGGCCATCATCCTTCCTGTAACCATTACACCGGCACCTGCCTGGCCAGCAATTTTACAAATAAATTCCATAAAATTCACGCCTAATTTCTATACCATTTGCAAACTCCTAATATAAAATTATCGAAATAGTCTTTGGCAATGGTCGATATCTATCTGCAGATACATTTTTATACTAACTGCAACCATAACCAATTGGTTAACATGGAAAAAAGAAAACTAGTCAGGGTAGACCGTCCTCAAAAGACAAAGAAGAAAAGATTATCGCGAGCAGAGCGAAAAGCAAAGCTCGAAGCAGCACAAAAAAACGCATCCTCATTATTTAGCCAGGACTCTCTCGAGACTACTCCACCATCTCAAACTCAACCATCGCAAGAATCACAAAAGCCAGATGAAGCTGATGTAAAACCAGAAGAATCAGTTTCTGAAGAATAGCTACTGCATTACATCCTTTGGCTTTATTCCAGTGTCTTCAAGAAGTTTCTTTATCCTCAGTTCCCATGGAACTTCCAATCCAGAATAACAATACTCATGCAGTATTCTTGCCGTATCATTGTGAACCATTGTTCCTCCTCCAACTGTTGCAAGACTGCCCATAACCGCACTTACAATTCCATATCCGATTGCGTATTCTATCCTTGCTCCTGGCTGGAATACAAGAAGCTCATCAGCTGCCCATGCTCCTGCCAAAGCCTCATCAGGAATTCCAGAAACCCTTCCTGAAATTGAATGCTGTTCTACCAGTTTCAGGTATGCACTTTCAATTGCTCCTTTTGGATTTGCATATAATTCCATCTCAAGCAATGCGCCGGCAACAAATTCCCTCATCCTTGTTGCATCGAGGAATCTGGACATTAAGACTATATTATCAAGCTCAGCCTCTTGCGCCCCGCTCATCTCATGAAGTACATACGGGTCTGCGAGAAGTGTTTCTACTACCATTGCCATTCCTTCTCTGACTGCCTCAGTGTCTGTTTTTAAAAAGTCCGGCCTGTCATTTCTGTCAAGCCCGTCATAATGGAGAATATGCCCTCCTTCGTGGAAAACTGCTGCTGTAAATGCCCTTGGATTGCTGCTATTAAACGGATTTACAAGTGCCAGGTATTCTGGGTGTCCCTTGGCGAGCCTGAGGGCTCCTTCTCCAAGTCCGTTTGCCGGATCTGCAGTGACCTCAAGAGTATGAGGTGCATTTCCAAAATTGGTCACATCGAAATATTTGCCAAATCCAGAGAGATAGAGAACATGCTTGAAAAGCCCAAGCGACATTTCTCCTGTCGGGAAAGCCTCCCAGAATCCCATTCTGCTGTAAAACTGGTTGACTGCCATGATATCATTTAGCGGATTGATTTCTAAAAGTCCGAATGCATCCTTAATATTGTCCAAGAATCCACTGATGTTTGAAGTTGAATACAATAGCCTTTCAAATCCGGATTTTACTATGATATCAACCATATCGTTTCGAAGCATAATTACATCAACAAAAGTTTTGACATCAAGCCCAAGCTCTGCCCCGTATTCTCTTGATTTTTTGTTAATCAGCATGACAAGCCCAAGAATCTTTCCCTTGAGCTTTGCCGACTGCTCTAGATATTCGCGATATATTGCCTTGGAGAAATTTCCATCTTCATTTTGCCATCGGTCGACTATCTCATCCTTTGTCATCTCTACTCCGGCAATTACGTATCTGAATGCTCCAATCTCCCTTGCAACCTCTTCTTTTGCTGCATTGATTTCCGGGTCTCGCATCACAGCATTGTAGAGAGCTTCGCTAAGGCGAAGTTCAATCTCTCTTTTTTCTTTTGGACCAGCGCTTTGCATTGCTGATCTTAATGTTTTGTAATAATCTTCTGACCTTGGAAGCGCTGCAAGCTCTTCCCCTGCTACTTTCAGATCTTTATTTCCAGGCCCCTCTCCGTGCCAGTTGCTCCAGATCATCTTTCCTCTTTTAGTAGTAATCTCTGCCTCTTTCCTGTCAAACCTGTCAAGTTTTTTTCGAATTGATCTCTCCATTATGCCGCCTCAGAAATAGTAACTATGTCTGGAAACATTTTTAACTGTTATTTACCACGGTTCTTCTGACAATGGGCTGAAACTTTTATTTTGTTCGTATAAGAAGCAATAGTAACATGGCCAGACACTTTCCTAAAAGCGATGCTATCCGGAAGAAACTCAATGAAATAGAATCCGAAATGAAACGCCTTGGCATATGGAGCAAAACCCCGTTGCCTAAAGATGCATTTCTGGACATGGGGGCATTTGGAATGAACACAATGTCATTTGACCAATGGCTGCAGTTTGTTTTCGTGCCAAATGTCAGAAAGCTCCTGAAGACAGATGGTCCATGGCCTGATAAAAGCGAGATTGGAACTATTGCTGTTCGAGAATTTGATGGCATGCCCGAATCAGACGGCCTGATTGCACTTCTCACGGAATTTGACCATCTTTTCTAAAGATGTGGGAGAGATGAAAAATCGGGCCCGGAGGGATTCGAACCCCCAACCTAGTGGTATCTCCAGCAATCAGGAGACGGCTTCCGAAGCCACTCGCCATATCCAGATTAAGCCACGAGCCCAATTATTTCGTCAAAACTTCGCAGCCATCAGCAGTCACTAATATAGTATGCTCGGCCTGCGAAACCAAGCCCCTGCTAACTTCCCTAAGTACAGGATATCCTCTGATAAACTGGTTTTCAAGCAATTCCCGAAGAGAAGCGCTCACAAGAAGCTTGGATTTGAATTCCTTTCTGATCCACCGCTCTGCAAATGGAAGCATTCCATAGTTCTTGATTACATATTCGACTATTTTCCTGGACTGTCTCATCCTTACCTTTGATGGAGAATAAATTGAGAATATCTCGACTTGGTCAAGGTCTTCTACATATCCGTTTCCAGTAGTTGCAAATGGCTCAACTGCAAAGATCTCTCCTTCCTTGAGAGCATATGGATCATTGGTCTTGATATTAGGGATCTCAACTCCTGCATGAAGTTCGTTTGATTTTATCATATGTCCTGAAAGGTTTGATATCGGCTTGAAGCCGTATCCATTGATTGTCTTTTCAATGACATCTCCGATTTCACCGACTTTCATTCCTGGCTTGATTGCAGCAATCGCCTTCTCAAGTCCGTCTTCTGATGCCTTTACCAGTTTTTCATACTGGTTGCTAAGGTCAATTGTATATGCTGTATCTGAAAGTCCGCCGTTTAGCTCAAGGCCCATGTCAACCTTGACCAGGTCGTTTTCTCCAAGGCTTGCCTCCGAGCCTGCCTCTGGAGTGTAGTGTGCTGCGATGTCATTTATTGAAATGTTCACTGGAAATGCCGGTTTTGCTCCTTCTTCATCTATCATCTGCTCTATAGTCTCTGCAATATCAAGAAGTGATTCACCTACCATGATA
Source organism: Microcaldota archaeon (assembly GCA_964651995.1). Lineage (GTDB taxonomy): Archaea > Micrarchaeota > Micrarchaeia > Anstonellales > Bilamarchaeaceae > Bilamarchaeum. The sequence goes on along the minus strand of CAZYZZ010000069.1, from coordinate 1,006 downwards.
AGCCTTTTGCTGTCCTCGCGGATTTTAGAAGCAAGCTTTCCTGACTCTTTGAATGCCTCAATTTCTTCATCGCTCATAATGTTAGCCTCAATTAGAATTATTACTAGAATTGTTATGTGGGATATAGGTTTAAATATTCCTAATTATATAATAATATCCATGAAAGAGCGCTTTAGGCAACCAAATAAAAAACAGTCCAAACTGTCCCCGTCCCAGCCCGAACTTCCTCCGCCTAATGTTATTGATGACTGGCTAAAGCGCAACCGTCCAAACAAAAAAAGAAAAGAACCTCCAAGAATCGAGCTTCCAATGCACGAGGGTCCCATGAGGGAGCGGAAAAAAGACGAACAGCCTTCGGATGGAACTGTCGATTTTGAAATAGATCTGTGACTATACTCTTTAAGTTCTGTTAATTCCTAATTAGTTATCCAATGTCCAGTGTAGCACAACTTGTGAAGGAGCGTTTTGGAGATCTCACTCCAATTCAGAAAATTGCAATTCCCAGAGTGCTTGATGGACAAAATATACTTATCCTTGCTCCAACAGGATCCGGAAAAACAGAATGTGCCCTTCTTCCTGTTCTTGAAAAAATCCACAAAAAAGAAAGCGGCATCTGCGCGCTATACATAACTCCTCTTCGCGCCCTCTCCCGCGATCTCAAGGGCAGGTTCAACTGGTGGTGTGAGCGTCTTGATATCAGCCATGATGTGCGAAGCGGGGATACTACCCAGGCAACAAGAACAAAACACAGGAAAAATCCCCCAAAGATCCTTCTCACTACTGTTGAATCGCTGCAGGCGCTGCTCCTTGGGCGGGTTATGCGCGAGCATCTGAAGAATATTGATTTTGTTATCCTTGATGAAGTGCATGATGTCCTTGATAACAAAAGAGGCGCGCAGCTTTCTATGGGCCTTGAGCGCCTAAATGAAATTACTGATTTCCAGCGAATTGCAATCAGCGCAACTGTTGCTGATGAAAAGCAGGCAGCAAGGCTTGCATTTGGAAA
>CAZYZZ010000068.1:0-6204 GCA_964651995.1 Microcaldota archaeon | reverse complement strand
CAAAAGCAGCGCAGCTGTTTACTGCAATAGGAGAAGTGGAAAAACACCATGAAGAGAGATACAAAAAACTTCTGAAGATGGTTGTTGCAGGAACAGTTTTCAAAAGAGAAAAGCCAATTGCATGGAAATGCGGCAAGTGCGGTCATATCCACAAGGGAACAGAGCCTCCGGCAGCATGTCCATCATGCAAGCATGCGAAAAACTACTTTGAGCCTGCGTGCATGTGCTTTGAGGACGATTGCAAGTGCTGCAATCCCTAATTCTTTTTTCTTCTATGTTTTTGTGCAAGATATTTTGAATAAATGCAGGAAGATCCCACAGTGAATAGATTGGTGAAAAGGACCAGTAGGAGAACCGCTTCTGTTAGCATTGGAATCTCAATGTTCTGCGTGGATGGAACGAAGGCGAGCACCGTTGCTACAAACCCTCTTGGTATCATTGTCACAAGTACAAACGTGTCCTTTTCAATGTTCTTTTTTATTAGACTGGTAATGCGAAGGCTGAGGAACCTGCTCAGTAGAATGAGCAATAGAGATATGATAAGAAGGATAGCAATGGTAAAACTAAGGTTGCTTGCATCAAAAACCATTCCAATGAGGACAAAGAAGAATATCATTACTGCAAATGAAATGTTTCCGTGAATGAGTTGTATTGTCTTTACTATCTGTTTTTCCTCATCTATCTCAAGGCGTTTTTCCTTTCTTGAGAACCTCTTGTGCATGTCGGGATAATTGCCTATGATAAGGCTGAATATGAGCACTGCTATTATTCCGTCCCCCGAGACCGCCTCAGTAAGTCCATACAGAAGGAAAAGCACTCCTATTGATGCGATGTAATTGAATTTCTTGATTTTAACCTTCTTGAGAACGTGGATCCAGATGTAGCTTGAGATGACTCCAAGGAATATTGCTGTGGTAACGTTTGATGCAAGCTCAGGGAATATGTTTGATTCGGATAGTGCTCCCCCTCCAATCAACAAAAGAAGGATACTTGTTCCTGAGACCAGGACAAAGTCATTTATTACAGTTTCGAGAAAGATGAGGTTTTTTACTGAATCCTTTATTTTCATTATGTTGAGAAGAGCCATGGCAGACACTGTAGTTGTACCGCTTGCAATAAGTCCCAAAAGCAATGCATGAAGGAGTTGCCAGCCAAAAAACAGGTGGACCATGGCCCCTATGAAAAAAGTACTGAAAAACGCGACAAGAAAAGTGAATAACAATGCAGTCTTGAATTCCTTAAACAGCTTGAAGACATTGAGGCTCAGGCCAGCATCAAGCATAACAAGCACAAGAGCAAGCACAGAAACAAACGGTACAGCAGGCATAAGTGACTTTGGATCGACAATCCCAAGAACAGGGCCAATGAGTAGGCCAAGGAATATCATGATTACTGGCTCGGGGATCTTTGTATTGTTGTATGTGAGCCTTCCAACGAATCCAATCACTATGATTGCCCCTATTGCCATGAAAATCTCTGCAACCATCACTCTAGAATAATAAGCCCACATTTATAGTTGCCACGCTTTCAGACATATCACTGCAACCTGGATCTTTGCGCTAAAAACACATACATATCTTTTTAAACGAGGACCAACAGAATCAGTATGTCTGGGAATAAATCCCGGACGAAATAGGTGAAAATAATATGGATGAAAGAGAAGACAGGCCAATGTGGGATGCGACCTGTGCAAAATGCGGTAAAGCATGCAAGGTACCTTTCGAGCCACAAGAAGGCAGACCGGTATACTGCAGAGACTGTTACCAACCAAAACGCAGATTCTAAGTTCCTGATTATTTAGTTACTAATGATTTTGCTATTCTTTTTATTTTTTATACAAGACAAAGGCTTTAGAAGTAGGTCTGTGTTGATCCAGAAGTGATCTTATGGAATTAAAGGAAAACATAGCCGAATTTCTGAAGAGCCAGCCTGCAATAACCCTTGCAACTGAGAATAATGGCCAGCCAATGGCCCATCCGGTCGTATTTGCAAGTGATGGATGCACTGTGTATTTTATCACCAGCAGCACCAGCAGGAAGATGGATAATATTTCTAAAAATCCAAAAGCAGCATATAGCACATACAAGAATACCATGAACTGGATGGAAACATACTCAGTCCAGATGGAGGGCGTTGCCTCAGTAGTGTCTGATGAATCTGAAAAGCAAAAAGCATTTGGAATGCTTATGGAAAAATACCCTCCTATGAAGGACATGGAAGTCCAGGGGGATCAGGCTGTTGTGAAGATAGAGCCAAAATTATGTTTCCTCTCTGATTACTCAAAAGGATTTGGCCACAGAGATGAAATCAATTTCTGATTTTTTTCTATCAATTTTATTTTTTTTGTTATGAATGCTGTTTAAAAATGTTTTTTCACATATATTTGTTGGGAGAGGTATGGAATTAACTAAACTTTCTGAAATAAAACGAATGGCCAACGAAGCAATGGCTCTCTTTGACTGGTCAGCAGTTCCGCTGGGTCATCCAATCCGCAATCATGCTTACGCATATCCATCATGGGGCGTTGTGGTAACGGCGGATAATATCGAGGAGCTTCGCCAGCTTTCCAAGGAAGAATATGCGAAAGAATGGGCTCCGACAGATGAAAACCTGAATCATTTGATTGCAATTGCTTCGGAACGTGCAGGCCTTTCTGATACCAATATGCTTCTAAATGAAAAAATCGGCCAATATTCTGCAGAACATATAATCTCTCTGGGACACGATGCTCCGAGAATAGTTGAGGTTGGCACAGGTGCTGGAGGAACTATCCTCTCGGTTCTGAATTCTATGATCCTAATGGGTGTTGATGTATCCAAACTTGATATCACATTGGTAGAGCCCTCACAAATGAGGCTTGACTTTGCGCAAGATCAAATCACAAAGCTTCTTGGAACACATGGATTATCTGCTCCAAGGATACGCGCTTTGAGGGGCTCTGTTGATGCATTAGATGAGGTCGAATCTGATTTTGCCCATCTTGTTTTACAAAATGCAGCAATTCATCACGAGTCCTTTACAGATCATCTTCCAAATATTAACCGCGTACTTCAGCCAGAAATGCCTTTCATCAGCGGTGATTGGCATGAAGGCAGCTACGAGACTCCGGCTAGAATATATTGGATCTATGTAATGCTTCAGGATCCTTTTGATGAGCACCGCACATCTGAGGTCATTAATTTTACGGATGGCACCTCACAATATCGCCCGCAACCTGAGAGGCCGGAGCTTCGGGAGTTCAGGCGAATGTTCTCTCTTGATGAGCAGAGACTTGCTTCCGCCTTTGATGGATACACAACAAGCGAAAGGGAGGCAAATGTTGGCGGCATGCTATATTGGCTTGAAGTTGCAAAAATTCTCCAAGAAAAAAGCAAGAGGTCTTCAGAAGTTCTAATTCAGGCACATGAGAGGGTCACACCAAGAGTAACTGCTCTCAAGAATGCAGGCTTCTGCTTTGATACAGAGAGCAGGAGCAAGTATGCCGAGGTCATAAGGAACAAGGGCTTTGGCGAGCTGGCCGCTGTTATGGTTTCGAAAAAGCGCAGTGAACCTAATCGCTCTATCAGAAGATGACTTTCTAATCTACCAGATCCTAAGCCTGCCACTTGTAAATATGATGTGCAGAAGATAAAACAGAGCGCAGCATAAATCCCACCAACTTCTCAAAACAAAAGCTATATTTATTTGCTCTGTAAGGGTTCTTCATCATGATCAAGGACGTTTTGGAAAAATCCGGAAAAAAAGTCGTGCTTCTTGGGAATGAGGCAGTTGCCCGCGGCGCAGTTGAAGCTGGCATAGGGGTTGTTGCAGCTTATCCAGGAACTCCCAGCTCAGAAGTTCCGATTACTCTATCTGAAATTGCAAAAAGATGCAATTTCCTCTTTGAATATTCTGCAAATGAAAAAATAGCCTTTGAAACTGCAGCAGGCGCTGCCTGGTCAGGTGTCAGGGCACTTACAACCATGAAGCACTTTGGCCTTAATGTTGCAAGCGATTCTGTTTCTCCTGTGGCATATTCAGGGGTTCGCGGAGGATTTGTCGTGATGGTGGTGGATGATCCTTATGGCTGGAGCTCTGCACAGTCAGAGCAGGATACCAGGTATTATGCCAGGATGGTCAAGATGCCTGTACTTGAGCCCAGCAATCCCCAGGAATGTCTTGATCTGACAAAATCTGCATTTGAGATTTCTGAGGAATTTGAAATCCCGTTTTTCCTTCGGAGCACCACTAAAGTAAGCCATTCAATTGGCACTGTGGAGCTTGGAAAAATAAAAAAGCCAAAGACAAAGGGCAAATTCATCAAGGATCCATCCAGATACTACAACCTTCGGCCCAACCTGCAGGAATTGCACAAGCAGATAGACGCCAAGCTCAGGGCAATTGAAAAGAAATATGGGCTTAAGCTCAACAAGATCTTCAAAGGAAAGGGCAAAATCGGGGTTATAGCTTCCGGAGTCTCATATGAATATGCCAAAGAGGTCTTCAATCTTCTTGGGATCAACCCCCCTCTGGCAAAGCTTACTCTGACATACCCAACGCCAGATGGCATCATAAAAAAATTCATCAGGGATAAACGTGCTGTTCTTGTTCTGGAAGAGCTTGATCCAATAATAGAAAACGAAGTACGTATGCTCGCAAAAGATACAAATCCAAAGCTTGTCATTCATGGCAAGGATCTTCTTCCGACTTATGGTGAATATAATGTAGCTACCATAATGCCTGCTTTTGAGAAGCTCTTCAAGAAAAGCTATGGGCTTGATTTTGCAAAACACAAAGCAAGAACAGATCTTTCAATAAAAAACCTTCCGCGTCGCAACCCCCTCTTCTGTCCCGGATGCGCGCACAGGTCGATTTTCTATGCAGTGAAAAAGGTGTATGGCGAAAAGGCCATATTTGCAGGCGATATCGGATGCTATGTCCTTGGAATTTTCGAGCCTTTCACAATGCAGGATTTCGTAGTCAGCATGGGCGCAAGTCTTGGAATCTCCCATGGAATAAGCAGGGTAAGTAGCCAGGAAATCGTAGTATTCATCGGAGATTCAACATTTTTCCATGCCGGCATGCCTGCCCTTGCGAACCTCAAGTTCAATGACGGCAAAAGCCCCCTGGTCATCATCATGGACAATTCATTTACCTCAATGACAGGCCATCAGCCAAATCCAGGAACCGGTATCACTGCAATGGGCAAGTCTGTAGGTCCGATACACATAGAGGAAGTGGTCGAATCAATGGGAGCAGAGGTCCGTGTTGTAAACTCATTTAGCCAGAAGCAAATGACCGAGGCTCTCAAAGAACTCAGGAAGATGAAAGGTCTTCGCGTTCTTGTTGCAAAGGGCGAGTGCAGGCTTGTTACAAAAAGAAAACTCAGGAAAAGGGGCCTTTCGTTTACAACGTTCTACATTGATCAGGAAAAATGCACAAAATGCGGGATATGCACAGACAAGTTTTCCTGTCCTGCAATAAGAACAAAGAAAGTAGGAAAAGAAACAATTTACTACATCGAGCCTCATTTCTGCTGGGGCTGCAGCGTATGCCTTCAGATCTGTCCGCACGGTGCCATCAAGGCAAATATCAAGAAGGTGAAAAAATAATGTTTGACCTAATGCTAACAGGAGTTGGTGGTGAAGGGGTTTTAACCTCAGGAACAATACTTGCCAGAGCAGCGCAGGAAGAAGGTAATTTCGTCCGCGGGGTACAACTGCACGGCCTTGCCCAGCGCGGAGGAAGCATTCCGACATTTATCAGATATGGAAAAAAGGTCCATTCACCTGCAATCACTCCTGCAAATGCAGACCTTATCATCGCATTTGAGCCTCTTGAGGCGCTTGGCGCCACATACTATGCCAGCAAAAACAAGACAACATTTGTTCTCAATAACTGGCCTCATGTTCCTATAAATTCAAATATAGCAAAAGTCCCCTATCCGGATATTGCCAAAATCAGAAAGCGCCTGATGCCATTTGCAAAGGATATCCTTGTTTTTGAGACTCACAGGCTTTCTCTGGAAAAATTCGGAACATCTATTTTCGGCAACACAATGCTTATTGGAGCTGCAATCGGGTGCAGCGCTCTTCCATTAAAGGAAAAAACTGTCCGGGATGCAATAAAGTCAACTCTCTCGCGCAACCTTACTGAAAATCTGGCTGCCTTTGATATTGGGATAAAAATGTGAAGTGCATAAAAGGCATAATCCTGCTTTTTATA
>CAZYZZ010000067.1:0-6279 GCA_964651995.1 Microcaldota archaeon | reverse complement strand
ATTTTTTTATCAAGCGCAATTTTGCAGTAGCGTATTGCATCTATCACGATTCCTGCAGAATTGGCCTTGTCATCCACTTCCAGCCGAACTTCCATGTTGTACGGGACATTTGCCCACATCTTTCCCTCGATGCGCATGAACATCAGCTTTGTATTGCCAAGGAATGGTATGAAATCAGACGGACCCACATAGATCTGGTCATCCGGAAGCCTCTGGTTCAGCTGTGACTGCACTGATTCTGTCTTTGAAATCTTCTTGGATGTCAGCCGATCCTGCTCCTTCATGCAGAGAAAGTCTGTGTTTCCGCCGACATTGATCTGGTATGTTTTTTCTATCTGCGTTCCTCTCCTGTCTGCCAGCTTTGCCATGGTCCTGTGCACGATTGTTGCTCCGACCTGGCCCTTGATATCATCCCCTATGATCGGGATTCCTGCATCTTCGAATTTCTTTGCCCACTCTGGCTCTGATGCAATAAAGGACGGCATGCAGTTTACAAATGCAACATTTGCATCAAGGCAGACCTGCGCCCAGAATTTGGTTGCATTGTCAGATCCAACTGGAAGATATGATACAAGAATCTCAACATTCTTCTCCTTCAGCTCTTTTATGATGGCTGCCTTCAGATCCTCAACAGGCTTTTCCGGAACCGGAGTGACAACTTTCTCAACATAGCTTCCAACCCCGTCAAGCTGTGGCGACTGCATGACAGTTACATCGTTCATAGTTGAAAGTGATTCCACCCATTTTACTTTGTTTGGCTCTGCATAGACAGCATCACTCAGGGGTTTTCCAACCTTTTTCGAATCAACGTCAAAGCCGGCAACAAAGTCCAGGTCATATATGGAATAGCCTCCGACCTCCGGACTCATGACTCCGATAACCTGCTGATCAGGATTGTTCCTGTAGTACTCGATTCCCTGAACAAGCCCTGCAAAACAATTTCCTACTCCGACAACAGCACATTTTATTTTTCCCATTTGCTCACCATAAACTATTTAACAAATATTAAATAGTATCAAATTATTAAACTTTTTTCTCAAAAAACATTTTTCTGCGCCTATAGCACCCTCCCAAAGCTCTTTTATTATTAACCCTGATATTCTGGCATGAAATCCAGTAATATAATTTTTCTATTGTTGTTTTTTGCAGGCCTCTCTGTTGCAGCAACTCCTATTTCGCAGTGTACGAACATCACTGTTCCGGGAGAATACTATCTTACAACAAATCTTGTTGGAGCAAACCAGAGCTGCCTGCCGGCATATCCTGCGTATTGGGAATCCTGTATTAGAATCTCATCTTCAGACGTTACTTTTGACTGCAATGGCTCCAGTATGTCAAGAGGAGGCTCAACCAAGGAAATAGGTATACTCGCCCAAGGCTCGAGCGGGGAGATGCTAGACAACATCACAGTGAAAAACTGCGACAATATGGTTGGCTACACATTCTACACAGTTGCATATCAGAATGTAACAAACGGTTCGATCTACAATGTGACTGCCATCAATGCCCACAGCAGCACTGGATTCAGGGGCTTTGGGATTGGCTATGGAAACAACATAAGCATATATGACAACACTGTCAAATCCACAAGCAGCGCGGCGGCCCAGGGAGCGCTCATAAGCGACAGCTCAAACATCCGTTATACGGACAACTACTTCAATTTCTCGACTGTGGGGGACTTCTACAGGTGCAACAACTCTAACATCAGCAACAACCTGCGCGAGAATCCCACCAGCAACACAGTCAAGGCGGTGTTTATGGAGGATACCAATTACACGACCATCCAAAACAACAGCGCCATCGGACGCTGCGGCTCATACTGCTTCGAGCTTGACAATGGGTGCAATTACAACGTGATTGACAACAACACCGTGCGCTACGGTTTCGGGGGATATGGCATCCTGATTACAGACCCCGGGACACCTTCCACATACAACAATGTCACGAACAATGTTGTCGAGCACTCGATATCTCAGTACGGAATCGGCATATCAGGAAGCTACTCATATGTCGCGAACAACCGCGTAAACAACATGTCAGGCAGCGGTGTCGGGTTCTACATCGCGGACACCCAGAATGATTTCCACAACAATACTGCGACCAATTGTGCATACAGCGGCTTCTGGCTCACAGGCGCAACGAATACCGAATTGTGGGACACAAAAGCAATCAACAACACCCAGCACGGAATCAGGGTCGCATCAAGTTCCAGCAGTAATTATTTCTATGATACTGAAACGTATGACAACGGGCAGTCCGGAGCCCGCATAGAGGGAAGCAGCTCAACCTATTTCACAAATGCGACATCCTACAACAACTCAGAGCATGGCTACCATTCGACAAGCTCTACAAACACCAGATTCAACAATGCAAGTGCATTCGAAAACAACTGGTCAGGTTTCTATGTATCAAGCGGCTCATCAAGGATAGAATATTCATCATCGCATGACAACAACCAGCTGGGCGTATATTTCTCTGCTGTCTCAAGCGGTTATCTCCGGCACAGTTCATACTATGACAATGGACAGGCCGGCATGCACATATACTCAAGCACATCTGCCCAGATCATCAACAATACTATCTATGACAACAACGGAGATGGTATTTTCCTCGAGCGTGCAAACAGCAACAGCGTAAGGGAGAATGAAATCCATGGAAACAACGGCTCTGCTGTCAATGCCACCGGATTATCCTCGTCAAATCTGCTTTCCAGTGTCTATATGTATGACAACAATTACTACTCTAACGCACTCAACGGAGTCCGTTTCAGATACGTGCGCTACGGCAACATCCAGAGGAATAACATAACCTCCAATTCAAGCCCTCTTGTCATGCTCAACAGAAGCTATGGCAACACCCTCCAGGACAACATCCTTGAATCCTCATCGGTCGGAGCGGGCCTCTTTGATGTTCCTGTTTACAGCAGTACCAGAAATACGTTCACCAACAACACATTCCGCAATCTTGATCATGCTGCTGTTTTATGGAACTCATCAAGAACCACGTTCACAGGAAGCATAAGGAACAACATCGCAATCTCCGATTACATTCTGAACAGTTCCAATGACGTCATAATCCAGAATGAAAACTTCAACGAGTCCAACCGTTCGGTTGTTGCCGACTCAACTCTCGGTTCCATGCTAATAAACCTGACAATGGCTAATTTCAGCCAGGCTGGCACAAATCATTCAATATTCTCCATGGGCGATACACTCTCTTCAGGGGAATCATACTTCGTCAACTGGTCAGGCCAGCCTTCAGGTGCCCCGCATATCTCACTGCACGGCAAGTTCGTCACAATTGAATCCCTTGGAGGCTCACCATCAATAGATACTGCTATGTGGTACTGGGACGAATCAGAGATTTCCGGCTACGATGAATCCCTGTTTGATATTTTCAAGTACAATTCAACCTGGACTGACATGAATGCGAGCCTGGATACCGGCGCAAACACCCTTACACTGTCCTCAGCATCTCCTCTCAGTTCCTTCGGCATACTTCAAGGCGGAGGCATAGTAAACAATCTGCCGGATGTGCAGCTCAATCTTCCTGCAAACGGAAGCGCTCTGAGCTCAAGTACTGTGATCTTCAACTTCACTGCAACTGACTTGGAGCAGACAACTCTTGATTGTTCCATTTATCTGGACAGCCTTCTCAACCAGACAAATGCCTCAACACAGAATGGAACACTCACCTCATTTACAATCTCCAACATAGCAAACGGACCGCATACCTGGTATGTCAATTGCAGCGATGGAAACCTTACTGATGCAAGTGACATCTGGGAATTTACCATGAATGCTCCGGTCAACTGTCCGGTAATAACCACTCCAGGAACTCACATACAGCCATTTGATTATATAGGAGCTCCAAACGATGCAACAGAAGTTCTTCCCTCAGCATTTGCATGTGTTAAGATCGCATCATCAGATGTTGTTTTCGACTGCAATGGCTACAGCATAACAAATGACGGAACAGCAGACCCGACAATGGGAGTTGTGCTCAACGGTTCAATTGACAATGTCACTTTGCAGAACTGCCCTTCAATTTCAGGCTACTCGTTTGGTTTCTATAATATGGATTCTGATGATTCCACAGTTTCATCAGTAACAGTTTCAAATTCATCAAACAGTGACTTTGTAATCAACCAGAGCAGCAATTTCAATATGCTCTCAAGCCATGCTGCAGGAGGGGGCATTGCAGCTTCGCTGCCGACAACATATTCTGTTGCTTCTGCTTCCTATGGCTATTCTGCCATAAGCGGAACGAGCCTTTCGCTGCCAGATGACGGATACAGCTCTGCTCTTCCAATCGGATTCAATTTCACTTTCTTCGGGGCCGAGTACGATCAGTTCTATATCGGTACAAATGGCTTCATAACATTCACTTCAGGCCAGTCGAGCGGCTGTTGTTCTGGCCAATCTGTTCCATCAGCAAGTTCTCCGAATAATCTGGCAGCGGCATTCTGGGAGGATCTGAACCCGACACAGGGCGGAGTGATCAGTTATGAGACCATAGGAACCGCACCAAACAGGATTCTTGTGGTTGAATTCGATGGCGTTCCCCACTACTATAATTCTGATCCGGTATATTTCCAGATAAAGCTGTTTGAGACTTCTGGAAACATAGAAGTGCACTGCCAGGACTGTACAACAGACGGAGGGCTGCACACACAGGGAATCGAGGACCAGACAGGTAGTGCAGGGTATGCTCCAGCAGGGAGGAACCGGGCGAGCTTCTCGGCCGTCTCTGATGCAGTAAGGTTCACCCCAGCAGCACCTCTGCCCGTCTACACATACGGTATCATCGTGGAGCAGAGCTCTGACACTTCACTGGATGCAAACACCGTAAATGGAAGTGATGTGGGAATACTTCTTACAGAAAGCACTGGTTCACAGCTGTCTTCGAACGAGGTATTTGGCAACGGGGATGGAATCAGCCTCTTTGATTCAGATACTTCATCCCTTTCCAGTGATCATCTTTATGACAACCAGCGCGATTTGTATGCTGAATCTGCATTCACCCATCCATTTGATCTTACCCTGACTGAGGTCATATTCGATAATCCGGCAGCCGGCTTTACCGACTTTACCAACCTCTCAGTAGAAGAAACACTTGAGCTTGACTCAGCATTCTATATGAAATGGAATGCGCTTCCAGCAGCTCTTCCTGCAGATCACACATCATTTGAGAATAAGCATCTGAACATCACAAGATATTTCGGCTCGCCTGTAATAGACCAGCTGGTCTGGCACTGGCTTGATTCAGAATCAGCTGCATACACTGAGACAAACTTCGTCCTCTACAAGTACGATGGGGCATGGGAACTTGTAAACGATACGCCGGACACTACAGGAAATACTCTCTCCAACTTTACCTTATCTGATTTCAGCGTCTTTAGCATACTTCAGGATGATTCAACCCAGCAGCCTCCTGATGAATCATCTGAAAGTTCGGATGATCCGCTTTCAGTTTCCCTGAGCAGCAATTGTGATGGCAATACAATAAAAGTTACAAGCAAAGGCGATGATATCCAAGGTGCACAGGTAAAAGTTGATGGCGATATCATAGGAACAACTGATTCAAACGGGGAACTTGAGTTTGAATCTGATTGCGATTCTACTCTGATAATCCGGGCAAGCAAGAGCGGTTATATCTCAAAAACCCTTACAGCAGACACAGTCTCCTGCAGCGATTGCGAAGAAGAACCTATGCCAGAGCCAGAGCCTGAACCTGAGCCGCAGCCAGAGTGCATTGCACCATCGTGCTGTACTGTTGATAGTCAGTGCTCGGACATTGAATACTGTTCAAACAGAGATACTGGAGCTGAAAGCGGAAGCTGCGTTCCTGTAATTGGCTGCGGAGCCATTTCAAATCATGTCATTTCAGAGCCTTATGAGTGCAGTAATCAGTCCGGCTGCTCTTGCCCTGAAGGTTTCATTTGTATGGATCATATCTGCGTTTCACGTGATCTCAATGGAACAAAAGAAGCCTTTGTTGGCTTCAACGGAAACTTCCATGCTACTGAAGGAAACAGATCCTGTTCCTTCTGCGACATTGTTGTCACTGATCCAGCAGGAAAAACGATTAGAGGGCAAACAGATGCAAACGGAGACTTTACACTTCCACTTACGTTGGAGGGAACATACAAACTGGCTCTTCTGGATGAAAACGGGGAAGTTGCTGCAGAAGCATCTTTGCTATCCCTTCTAAAGCCGGAAGTGCCTGATGAGCCAAAGCCAACAGCAGAAGACAGCGAGGACTTCTCCTGGCTGTTCC
>CAZYZZ010000066.1:0-6282 GCA_964651995.1 Microcaldota archaeon | reverse complement strand
TGCAGGATTTCATAAGACCAGAAGCTAAAGATGAAGCATGGCTGTCTTTTGCAAATCCACTCAATTGTTTCATAACAGCTTGTTTTGCTGGTGAAATTTTTTGTGCCATATTTATTCACTTATTATTACTATATTTCATAGTTTATAAATATGTCGTTTTATGTTATTTTTCTCATTTTTCTCTATAATTTAGTAGGTTTTCAGAGATACTGTATCCTCCTGGGGGGACGCACTTTATTTAATACAACTTATGTCGTAATTAGTGTATCTCAGTGAAACCCAGGTAATCTAAATGCGGCAAAAAACCAGAAGCACTGCTCAAACTTCCAGAAGCTCTACCAAGGAGCCACTAGCTGAAGGCCTGCAGGTTGAAGTCCCTCTTGATTCCAGAGGAAGAAGAATGTGGAGTAAGATGAGTGATGAGGAGATCATCAGGTTCGCACAAAAAACAATGACAGAAAGAAAAATCACTGGAAGAAATGATCTGCAGAAGGCTGATCCTCCATTGTATGCAGTTTTACTGAAAAGAGGATTACTTGGTGAGGTTGGATTTAAGGAAAAAGTAAGATCCTGGAAAGGCATGAGTGATGAGGAGATTGTTGAGCATGCGGTGAAATTTATTGAGAAGGAGGAGGTAGAAGGGAAAAAAGAGCTGTGTAAAGCCGATCCTGGACTTTATGATGTTTTGAGAAAGAGAGGATTACTTGACGAAATTGGACTTGAGACAAAGCGCAGATCCTGGAAAGAAATGAATGATGAAGAGATTGTTGAATTTGCAAGGAAAGTGATGAAAGAAAGGAGGATAACCAGAAAAAATGAAATGGAGAGAGAGGATAGCGGATTGTATGAGGTTTTAAGGACAAGTAGGTTACTTGATAAGGTTGGATTCGAGGAAAAATCAAGATCCTGGAAAGGCATGAGTGATGAAGAGATTGTTGAATTTACAAGACACATAATTAAGGAAAAATATATAGATACTAGATCTAAATTGCAACGGGCTTATCCTGGATTGTTTTTTGTTTTAAAAAGAAGAGGTTTGCTTGATCAAGTTGGATTTGTTGATAAACGAAGAAGACAAAGATCCTGGAAAGGCATGAGTGATGAAGAGATTGTTGAATTTGCAAGTCAGGTAATACAAGAGAAGGCGATAACCAAGGCGTGTGAGTTAGATGAGGCCGATTCTGGATTATACTCTATTTTGAGAAGAAGAAAACTAATCGACAGTGTATTTGCATATCTAGAGAAGCAGAGAGATGACAGGGCAAGAGATGCAGTGATGGATGCTTTGGAATCATTTGCTGCAAATGACAACAATTCTGCGGAGGACGATGTTGCATGAGAAAAATGCAGAAGCCTCCAGCAGAAAAACTTAGGAAAAAGAAACAAGAACCTCTAGCTGAAGTCCCGCAGATTGCAGTTCCTACTGATCCTAGTGGAAGACGATTATGGAGCAGGATGAATGATGAGGAAATTGTTAAGCTTGCAAAAAAGATAGTGGAGGAGAGAGGGATAAGTAGAAAAAAGGAATTGGAAAATGCGGATAGTGGATTGTATGCTGTCTTGGTAAGAAGGAAATTGCTTAATAAGATTGAGTTTGAGGAGAAACGAAGATCATGGAGTGGCATGACTGATGAGGAGATTATTGAATTTGCTAGGAAATTTATGGATGAAAATAGGATAAATGGGAGAAAAGATTTGGAGAATGCTGATCGTGGATTGTATCAGGTAGTAATGAGAAAAAAATTATTTGAAAGAATAGGAATTGAGAAGAAGCAAAGATCCTGGAAGGGTGTGAGTGATGAAGAGATTATTATAATTGCAAGGGGAATAATGAAAGAGAAAGGGATAAGTAGAAGGGCAGAATTGGAAGATTCAGATCTTGGAGTATACACTGCTTTGAGAAAAAGAGGATTACTAAATAAAGTCGGCTTTGCTCAGAAACGATGGGAGGAAAGATCTTGGAAGGACCTGAGAGATGAAGAAGTTGTTGGAATTGCAAGGGAAGTGATAAGGGAAAAGAAAATAGCTAATAGAAGCAAGTTAAATGTTGAAGATTCGTCATTGTGTAGTGTTTTGAGAAAAAGAGGGTTGCTGGATAAAGTCGGGCTTGAAAATAAAAGAAGATCCTGGAGTGGCATGACTGATGAGGAGATTATTGAGAGTGCAAGGAAAATAATTGAAGAGAACGAGATAATTAAGAGAGACGATTTGAAGAAGCATGATTCCGGATTGTATGAAATCTTGAGGATTAGGGGAGTGTTAGACAGTGCATTCACTCAAGTAGATCAAAAGAGGAATGGACATGCAAGAGATGCAGTTATCGATGCATTAGAGGCATTCACAGTTGCTAATGACAATGCCTCTGCGGAGGACGATGTTGCATGAGAAAATTGCAAAAGCTCCCAGCAAGAGAAGCAAAAGAAAAGAAACAAGAACCTCTAGCTGAAAGCTTGCAAGTTGCAGTTCCGACTGGCCCAAGAGGCAATAGACTATGGCGTAAAATGACAGATGAGCAGATTGTTGAATATGCAAGAAGATTGATGGTTGAAAAAGGGAGAACTACAAAAAAAGAATTGCAGGAAGAAGATAAAGGACTATACGCTATTTTGCATATAAGAAAACTTATTAGTAAGATTGAATTTGAGGGGAAACAGAGATCTTGGATGAGGATGAGTGATGGGGAGATCGTTGAATATGCAAGGAAAGTGGTTGAGGAGAATGGAATAACAGGAAGGAGAGAGTTGTATAAGGCTGATATTGGACTGTATAATGTTTTACGGAAACGAAGGTTGCTTGACGAAATTGAAGTTATTGAGAAACGAAGAAAAGGAAGACAATGGAAGGATATGAGTGATGAGGAGATCGTTGAATATGCAAGGAAAGTGGTTGAGGAGAATGGAATAACAAGAAGGGCAGAGTTGTGTAAGACTGATACTGGATTGTATAATGCTTTGCAAAAAAAAGGATTGCTTAATGAAGTTGGACTTGGAAAGAAAAGAAGATCTTGGAAGAGTATGAGTGATGAAGAGATTGTTGATTATGCAAAGGGATTTGTAGAAGAGAAAGGAGTAATGCATAGAGGAGAACTAGAGAGTATTGATTCTGGGTTGTATGAAACTTTGAGAATTAGAGGACTGCTTGACCGTGTATTTGCCCAATTAGACCAACAAAAAACTGATCATGCAAGAGATGCAGTAATAGATGCTTTGGAAGCGTTTGCTGTAAACGATAACGCTGTTTCGGAGGACGATGTTGCCTAGTACATGGATTTGTCTTCTTCCTCATTATATGGATAAGTAAGAATGGATTTTATCAACTTGGCACGCTTTTTGCCAACCCCAGGAACTTCTGCAATTTCACGCTCTGCTGCTTTTGCGACATTTTCAACAGAAGAAAAATGCTTCAGGATTGCTTTTGCGACTTTTGGACCTACCATTGGAAGGGCCTCGATAACAGCACGCGATGTCTGAGATGGAGTAAATGTTTTTTTCCGCGCGTAAATCCGAAGAGGCTGCTTCTTTGCAATCTGCTCATGCTTTGCAAAATTAAAGACGAGCTCGGCTGTTGCCTCCTTGTCCCGAGTAAAGATCAAAGATGCTCCAAAATCTGCAATAACAGTGGCATAAGTGCCAAGAAGGGAGCTTCGATTCAGCCTCTCCTCGCTGGAGACTCCTTCTACTATGACAACAACGCGATCATAATTGGAAACAAGATTAGGCAATTGAGAAAACAATCTGCCATCAATTACAGACTGCTCAAAATCATTTCGGGTCTTTCTCTCAATAACAAGCCTGGCAGAGCAGAGAAAATCACCGACATCAAGAGCCCTGCGATTTACAACTGCCCCATAATTCTTGAACTCCTGATCAAATAATTCATCTTCCCTATGATCAACTACAATGTTGACTTTGCTGGTATCATAGGATTCTAGAAATTGCTGCACGGTTATCTAACTCCAGACATATACTCTTTGATTTCCCTAAAACCAATTGAACAGCCAGAATACTTGATCTTGTAGAGCGCTGCTTCAAGCACGTTTTTCTCAAGGGATTCAAAGCTTTTGAAGTATCCTTTCTCATAGGCAAGCATGACAAGCTCGCTTGTCCGAAGAGTTCGAAGCGGGCCTATTTCATGAGTAAGCTTCTGAAGATTCTTCTTATTGACCATGACATTGACATGAAACTCTTTCTCAAAGTGTTTTTTGAGCAGGATCGGAGCTTCAATGAGAATTCTTGTGGTTCTCTCATCCATCAGTATGTATTCAACGCCAAGCTCTTTTGCAAGGATAAGCATCTCAGTTTCTCCCTTGTGGATCAAATGGAGGGGTTTTCCCCGGACAAAGAATATATTGTTTGCAATGCTCATCAGATTTTTAATGTCCTCTTCAAGCTTTGCATCAACCACCACAACAACTCCTGCATCAATCGCATTTTTGATCCTGATAGCTGAAAAAAGATACTTTCGTATATTCTTCTTCAGAGGAACAGTTACTGCCTCATTCTCAACTGATGGGGGAATGATGAACCTGAGATTGTATTTTTCTGCATAGAAATAGAGGAGGTTATCAAGGCATGATGAAGTAAGCGAAATCAAAACTCCGGCATCAACAATAACATCTCTCTTTTTCATGACATCATCCTGACAGTAACTGTCTTGCGATCTTCATCCGCTCTTTGAGGGTCTTTTCTTCAGTAAGCCGGTCAAACATCATGGTTGAGCCTGCATAGTCGAGAATCTCCTGCTTGTCTATTCCTGTCATCTCAGCAGCAATACCAAGGCTCATTCCTTGCGCATAGAACGTTGCTGCCATCTTCAGCTTTCCCTTTGAGAGCAGGCCTATGACAAACCTTGGATCGCGCTCTTCAAGAAGAGAGACATTTGTCTCGATCTCAGAGAAAAGATCCATTATCATGCTCTCATCTGCAATCCGCATTTTCTTGACTAGTTTCACTAGAGAATATTCGATTGCAGAGAGTGCAGGCTGGCATTCTTCACTGAGGAGTCTTGGCTTTGACACTATCTTACTAAGTACATATGATATGATCGCGAGGCGAAAATTAATTTTGGTAGAATCAACTGCTGTCTCTCGTAGAACAGAATCATTGAGCTTTCGAAGCCGTCGTTGATCCCTTTTCTTAAAGGCCGAAAGAATCCGGGGAATATACTCAAATAATGTTCTCAAGTGGGCACCTGTGGTAAAAATTAACGATAATATTATAAACCTATCATGATTATATCATGACAGTTGCGTGATTATATCGCAACGTTTTGGTGAAACAATGAACGATAACTCCGACAAGAAATATAAACCTTCTGACTCCGCGTTCACCAGAGAAATACAAAGCGACCTCGAAGCGAATATGGAAAAATTCCGGGACCCGATTGTTCTTGGAGAGTTTCTATATAGGCTCCTTGAAGAGCGTGAAAATACTAACAGACTGCTCAAAAACATACTCCAAAGGCTCGATTCACTCGAAGCAAAAGGAATTTCAACTGAGCAAATCCGCAAAGAAATACCAATGCTCCCTAAGATAGACGAGCAGATCCTTGAGTTTGTCAAGGAATCAGAAAAAGTAACTGCGGAAGAAGTCCGCAAGAGGTTCAAGTATAAAGGTAAGAACGCGGCTTCATCAAGGCTTAACCGCCTTGTAAAGCAGAACCTGCTCTCTAAAAAGCAGGTCGGGAAGAAGGTTTACTTCTTTCCGTTATAACATTGATGGCAAGGCTGAGAATGGATCGACCTCCCGCCTCTCTCAACTCTCTTGATTCATTCTCAACTTGTTATCCTCCCACGCTAGTACCCCTTGACCAGGGGCTAGCAATACTCACACTGATGGCAAGGCTGAGAATGGATCGACCTCCCGCCTCTCTCAACTCTCTTGATTCATTCTCAACTTGTTATCCTCCCACGCTAGTACCCCTTGACCAGGGGCTAGCAATACTCACACTGATGGCAAGCTGGCAGACCACCTCCCGCCTCTACCCAAGGTCTGCTATAAACTTGTTATCCTCCCACCCTGCCTGGAAACCCGTCTTGGGTTTCCATGGCAATTATTTCTCCCCAGTTCTACTGCCGTGGTTATAAAGGCTTGGTACGTGATCTAATTATGGCAAAAAAGTTTGACTTTGATAGTACAAAAGACATCATAATTCCAAAAGACCCATTTGAAAGAATCATTGGCCAGGAGGAAGCAGTAGATATTGCAAAAATGGTTCCGCATCAGAGGAGGCACCTGCTACTGGTTGGGCCGCCTGGTACCGGAAAGAGCATGATCGCTCAGG
>CAZYZZ010000065.1:0-6297 GCA_964651995.1 Microcaldota archaeon | reverse complement strand
AAAAGGAAGCTGAGAATGAAATCACACTTGCATTCAATCTTGCAAAAAAGAAATTCAAGGAAGCAAACATAACAAATATTACAAAAATCAAGGATAAGATGCGCAATATCAATACTGATCCGCTTCTTGTGCGAAGCGTAGAGAACATGGAGTATCAGAAAACAAAGAAGACCAAGGCAATAGTCACACGTATCCTGGTCAATGATGACGAGGGCAACGAAGGCGTCGTCTACCTCTTTGAGGATCGCGGGATCGCACTTCAGCCTGGCATGAAAATCAAGGTGCAGAAGGCACTTGCAAAGACATTCAAGTTCTCTGGAGAGACTGCGCTCACTTTGGGCAAAAAAAGCAATATTTATATTGTTTTGTGAGAAACGTTACTTATATATGTAAATCTTCAGAGTTGATTCTGAAGGAGCCTATCTTTTTGGTGTTGAAATGGAACTTACTAAATATGAACTTGCAAGAATTCTTGGCGCAAGGGCACTACAGCTTTCACTTGGTGCTCCACCACTAATTAAAATCAAGGATGAAAAAATGACATTTATCCAGGTTGCCGAGCAGGAACTTGATAAAAAAGTCATGCCACTTGCGGTAGTTCACTGATCAATCAGCTCTACCACATATCCTTCTCCCATTGTTTTTAGCAGCACTCTTTTTTCCTCATCTATCCATTGGTATTCGGGCGGTCCCTTGGATGAGCTGATTTCAACTACATAAGCCATTCTTCCGCTGTAGTTTTCCTTTCTCATGACTCTGTACTGATTGTCTGAAATATGATTGTAGATCTGGTCGTATTTCACATACTTTGAATTATTCCATTTCCAGTTGTCCTCAACGGCAAGCATCCATGGCTTGAAGAGGAGAAATGCCATGCTTCCAAAAGTTGAATTTGATTTTGTGCTGTCCATGCCCCATTCATCCAGGCAGATGTGGGTGAAGTTTGCACTCTCTTGCATGTAGATTATTGTGCATCCGCTTCCGGTCATTACCCTGTATGTTATGTTGACTCCCGTCTCATTGATGATGTACCTGTATTTGTATTCCTCGCCAGGAAGAATCTGCAGCTTGACATTTTTCTCCAGAGGCTCTTCGCTGAATATTATTTTCGGATCCTCGAACTGCGGCTTTAGTGCAAATCCTGAAAACAGCATTATTCCGATTAATATTATGATTGCAACTAGCGTCGTATTTTTTGTTCCAATGTCAAACAAATAATCATCTCCATTATTTATTCTCAATTACAGAACTTAAGCCTACTGTTTTCTTGCGATTTCTCCGAATTTTGCATATGGCTTTGCTGTTTTTGAATTAAGCTGTTCGAATACTACCTGTGATATCCTCATTCCTGCATGAAGCTTTACCGGAAACGGAGCAAGATTCACTATCTCAAGAATCTGGTGATTGCTGCTTCCAGGCTGCACAAGCGCGCTTGTAATATGTATGACAAGTCCCATTCTGGCATACCTGCTTCGCCCTTCCAGGTTTCCCATGATGTCTGCTGGCAGTGTTATCTTTTCCCTGGTCCGGGCCAAACACATTTGCCTTGGCTTTAGTATGATGCTTTTTGCTTTTTTGATGTTGAAGGACTTCTGAAATGGAGTCTTTGAGAGGTCAACTGTCTTCTTTTTCAATTCCGGCTTGAAAAAATGCCACTCATCTGCAAGAGTAAGGTCAATGCTTGCTGGCCCTATCTGGTCTTCCACCAAATTAGTTATCTTTATGGTCCCTTTTTTCAACATTTTTTTGATGTCTTTATCAGAAAGTATCATGTAGGAACCTAAGAAGACTGTATTAAAATATGTTTTTGATTGATTTTTTGGTATATGGATATTGATTCTCTTGTTTCTGAAATTCACCAATCACAGGCTTCTATTGCCAAGCTTGCAGCTCAAATGTCTGATAAGGTTTGCAAAGTAGAAAAATCAGATCTTAATCTTTCTGTTTGTGCAGTTGATGGAGGGCTACTTTCACACCGCATGCATGGAGTTGATATCACTGTTGCAAGGGCTGCCGGCGTGCATTTTGAATATGAGAACTCCAAGATCAAGAAATTCGACCATCATCCAAGCAAGGTTCCAAAGCCTTCAGTTGAACTTATGAGCGCACTTGATGAGCATGAGGCAAATGTTTTTCGGTCTCTTGTCCGAATCAAGCATGAGATCACATGCGCAAATGAACTGGTGGAAAAATATTCGCCTTCCATTCTTCTTCTTGACGGATCCCTTCTTCCTGTTCCATCTGATATCCCTGCAAAAGAAAGCAGACTCTATCCACTTTATCAGCAGGTCCTCTCCCAATACGAAAAACTCTATTCTTCCAAATGCCTTTTTGCCGGAGTTATAAAAGATTCGCGAGCAAGAAGGTTTTCTGACAAATGCTCTGACAGCGTTCTTTGCGATCATCTGCTGAAACCAGGAGAGCGCACAGTTGAGATTGATTATTCTGCTTCTCCAAAAAAGGATATTGAAAAGAAAATAAAATTCTTTTACATCAAGCCGTCAAAATCAGATATTCCTCTTCGGATAGAGGTTCTTGGAGATGTGGAGGAATGTGCAAAAATCATCTACAGCCTCTCTGCGATCAGCGACCATTTTGCCTATCCGGCAATCCTGATCGAGGCAGACTTGTGCGCTGCGCTTGATCCTGCCTACATAGAATCAATTGAAGCAAGCCTGCACTCAAAAGCAGGCCTCAGCCCCCTTCGCAGGAACTTTCGGCCATTTAGGTAATCAAGTTGGGATCTGTGTTTGTTTAATAAATATTATGGTTTAATGTTGTCTCATGCGTAAAAAGAAGCTTCGGCAATCTCCATTGAAATCCGGTTACAAATATGCTACAATGTCCATTGCTTGTTTTACTTTAGTGTTTCCTGGCTCTCCACTTACTGATTTTCCCTCATCCCTTAATCCGAGTGAGAGTCCAAGAGTCGTATCGACTTCAAGATCTCATGCCAAGAGTTCCTCTTTGGCGATTATTGAAGAAACAGATTTGTCTCCTGAACCAAACATGTCTGATTTGGAATATATGAAACTTAGGAAATCATTGAACTCTCGCTTAGGCTCCAACTTCAAAAGATTAATGGCTTCTCTCAAAACTGGAGGGGCTGAGGAGTTATTTGAAAACCTCAGGGATACTGATAGAGAAAAAGGCGGTTACATTACTATAAGCAGTAGTGGCGAGGTTACTTTTCGTATAGTTACTGATCCAGATGATATTATTTTTACAAATCTTATTGACGCGATAGAAAATGAACAGCCAATACCAGACCAAGAAAAAACACTTCAGACTGTTATTGATGTGGCTAGGGGATATCTGCCAGGTCAACCTGAGAAATATGCACAGGCGATAGTTCTTTTTGACTCATTAAGAAAAATGCAGAGGAATCCTGAGCAGGAAAAGTTATATCAGAAATTCCACAGTGGAATTCCAGATGTCATTCGTATATTGAGAGATAACACCAACAAGCGCGCGGATTTGTTCGTACAAAGACCAGATTATGCATTCGAATGGCATCATCATACCTTTACTGGAGAAAAAAAACCTCCATCTACTCGTGATAAAAACAACTCTCTCATTGGACCCCCAAGCATTGTGCTTGAATTGAGGGACAACGGCTTAATCGTCCATGCCATCCGTTCTGGTACTGTCCAATACTCCGAACCATTGGATTTTGATAATTAAACCTTCTCCTTGCCTATTTCGGACGGATATCTCATTTTGGATAATTTTTTTAACCAATTCTAACAATATTAATATGGGTGAGGGGCAGGTAGCTCACGCTTTTACAAGTGAGGAAGTTCTGCCCTCTGCGAGGATAATTGGCTTTAAGGGCCAGTAGAGCAGTACAGAAACGGACCCTACGGGGTTGAAACGAGTGTTCTACTATCTGATGACAGAGCAAGGCCTTTGTGCCGCTTCTTAAAATTCGCAAGGATTTTGAGACCTTTTGATGGGGCAACTCATCAAATTGAAGTCAAATGCTACCTAAACACAAAAGGCAGACTATGTCCCTCACCTCTTCTTTTTAGAAAAACAGTATTACATGCTCATATTGCCTGGAAGCCCGCCGCCTTTCATCATCTTCTCCATTTTCTTCCTGAAGCCGCGGTTCTTCTTGAACATGTTCATCATCTTTTCCATTTTTTCAAACTGAGAAAGGAAATCTCTCACTTCTTTTTCTTCACATCCACTTCCTTTTGCAATCCTTGCAATCCTGGTCTGATTGTTCTTGAGAAGCGCTGCATCCTTCTTCTCAGCCTTGGTCATGGAATTGATCATTGATTCGAATTTTGTGAGCTTTCCCTCGCTCTGCTGCACAACTTCTTTTGGAACGTCTGCTGCTCCCAGCATCGAGAACACATCACCAAGAGGTCCCATCTTCTTTGCTGCCTTGAGCTGCTCATAGAATGATTCAATCGTGAGCTTTTCAGTCTCAAGCTTTTTCACGTCTGTTTCTTTTGAAATCTCCTTGATTTTTTCCATCAAGGCTCCGATATCAGGAACCCCCAGAAGCCTTCCAACAAATTTTTCTGAATTATAAACCTGAAGGTCCCCCATTTTTTCTCCAAGGCCGATGAATGCAATCTTTGCATTGGATGCTCCAACAGAGCTTAGAGCACCTCCTCCTTTTCCAGAACCATCCATTTTAGTAACTAGAACCCCTGATAGCGGAACTGTTTCATTGAATTCTGTTGCCTGCTTTCCCGCAACCTGTCCAATATCAGCGCTCATAACAAGGAAATTTTCCTCTGGCTTCAAAGTATCTGCAACTGCCCGAAGTTCCTCAACAAGCTGCTCATCCAGCGCAGATCTTCCGGCAGAGTCGACTATTATTACATCTTCCTTTGCCTTTTCAAGGGCTGTCTCAACTATTTTTGCAGGAACTTTTTCTCCTTTTGTTGTATAATATGCTGCTCCAACCTGCTTTGAGAGCTGCTCAAGCTGCTCCTGCGCAGCTGGCCTGTCGGTATCTGCCGCAATAAGGGCGACGCTGAGTCCCTTGGTCTTGTAGAAGTGGGCAAGCTTTGCGCAGCTGGTTGTTTTTCCAGAACCATAAAGTCCGCAGATGAGAATCTTGTGCTTGTCAAGCCTTGGCTGGTATGTTTCTCCCATGAGATTGACCAGCTCTTCATAGACTATCTTGGTCACATGTTCCTTGAGTGATAATGCCTCAAGTTTCTCTGTTTTCAGTGTTCTTTCCTCTATCTTCTTTGAAAGTTTCAAAACAAGCTTGACATTCACATCTGAGGATATCAAAACCCGCTGCAGGTCTTTTATCAATGCCTTTACATCTGCCTCATCCACATATGGGCGGTTTGTAAGCTTTGAGAGCGCCTGGCGTAGTTTTTTCCCTAAATCCATAATTATCCTCTATTAAAATTCAATATATTTAGCCTTCCCTCACCTCTTAAAGCTTTGCCTTGGGGTGTTTTTCAGCTGTGCAAACAATCTATTGATTTTCCACAGCTTCGTTAGTTTTAAAAGCATTTGGCTACGAATGAATCTTACGATAGATATACTATCAAAACTAATTATCGAGAAATATTTGATATAATGGTTAAACTAAGGTGAAAACATGAGTAAACAAGTAAGTGGAGAGCAGATGGTTGTTCTACCAGAAGGATCCCAGAGGGTTTTAGGAAGAGATGCAATGCGAATCAACATTGCAATTGGTTATGCTGTTGCAAATATCGTCAAGACTACGCTAGGTCCAAAAGGAATGGACAAGATGCTTGTTTCTGATCTTGGAGACATAGTAATTACAAACGACGGTGCAACAATCCTAGAAGAAATGAACGTTGATCATCCGGCAGCCAAACTGATGGTTGAAATCGCAAAAACTCAGGATAAGGAAGTTGGCGATGGAACTACAACCTCAGTTGTAATTGCAGGAAACCTTCTCAAGAAAGCAGGAGAGCTTTTGGACCAGGGAATTCACCCAACTGTGATTATCAAGGGCTATGAGCTCGCCTCAGCAAAAGCAAATGATGTTCTTCAATCATCTTCAGAAACAGTCAGTCCTGATGATGCAGAGACCCTAAAGAAAATTTCTCTTGTTGCCATGGGCTCCAAGGGAATCGGATCTGATAGTGAAAAGGAAAAGATCGCATCAATTATCTCCGGCGCTGTAATGCAGGTTTCAACCGAAAATAACGGCAAATATGAAGTTCATCTTTACATTATAAAGATCGAGAAAAAATCAGGCGGACATGTTATGGACACAAAGCTTGTCAACGGTGTTGTTATTGACAAGGAAGTTGTTAACAGCGGAATGCCAAAGACAATAAACGATGC
>CAZYZZ010000064.1:0-6520 GCA_964651995.1 Microcaldota archaeon | reverse complement strand
TTTCTTCCAGCAAGCTCAATCTGCGTTTTTACATGGTTTGCTTCAGTCATGACAATCCGAGCTTCAATTCCAACTGCCCTGAGCAATGTGACGTAAGCCATTTCATATTCGTCACAATCGCCAAAACAAAAGACCTTGCTCCCATCAGCAAGCCTGTATCTGGGTTTTCCTGAAAACATGTCCCTGAGCATCCTTGAAGGCAAACGGAGCGATAATTCATCAGCTTCAAGGGGAACTTCCTTGCCATCCTGGACCTTCAGGATGCCTGTTGGCCTATTCCCAATAAGCATGAATTTGTTATTCAGGATTCCATTCTTTTTGATCAGTTGATAGAGGAAAAAGGTTGACAAAAAGCCATGCTTGATTGTTTCACTTTCCCTGTCAAATCCATATTCAGAACAAAATGCTTCAAATCTGCCGCTTTTCAGCTCAAGGATCCTGTCGCTATGCTGGATCAAAAGATGGTTTACATATTCATCAGATCTAAGACCATGTCTTTGAATTGGTTCAGCAAGCACTTTGCCTGCAAACCCGAGCATAATGCTACTTGAAGCAAGCGCCGCTGCTGCCTTTGGTAATTTCCTAAACAGCAATTCTCTTCTACTCATACCGCAGGTCATTTAATATCAATTACAATTGATGGTCAATAGTGTATTTAAATATAGCCATATACATTACATGAATTTTCTGATTGTCTCATTGAGTTTTTGAGCTTCCTTCAGTGCAGCTTCAGCCGGAGCGCCTTCATGCTTCTCATGCGCATATGCGATTGATGATGATGCATTTATCCTGTGAATTGTAGCATTTCCTTCTATTGCCTTCATTACCATCTCAAGATCGCCGCCCTGCGCTCCGATTCCCGGAATGAGCATCGGAATTTCATTTTTTGTAGTTGCAACAATCCTGGTTATTGCATCACTTGTTGCGCCAACAACAATTCCGCAATCCCATTCAATTGCCTTTTCAAGTACTTTTTCATAAAGCAGCTTGCCGCCACATTCAAGTTCCTGGAAATCTCCTGCTCCCTTGTTCGAAGTCCTGCAGAGCATGTATGCAAGTTTCTCCTCTCTCAAAAATGGTTTGACTGAATCCTCTCCCATGTATGGGCTTATGGTTGCAGCATCAGCGCCCCAAAAGTCGTATGCTTCCTTTGCATAGGCCATGCTTGTTTTTCCGATATCCCCGCGCTTGAAATCAAGGATGACCGGGACTTTGCTTTTGTATTCCATAATTTCCTTGAGCGCATGCAGTCCTTCAAAACCATACTGGGCAAAGAACGCATAGTTTGGCTTGATTGCAGATATCTCTTTCTCATCCAGCAGTTTGTCTACTATGTCTTGGAAATATGGTGCTACGAGCTCTACCTTGCCATCTGGAATCCTCTCAAGATTCGGGTCAATACCAAAGCATAGAATTGTCTTATTCTCATTTGCAAGTTTTGTAAGTTTCTCTCTTGTGCTCATGGATAATTAGTTGCAGGCAAAATTCTTAATATCCCTGCTCAGCGATCCGCAACTCGTCATCTGAGACTTTCCTTATGAATTCTTCAAAAAGCTCTCCTCGGATTCTTGGCTCTTCATTTCCGACTATGCGAGCTGCCCTGCCAAGCTCCCTGATCTCATCTGCATATCTTCCCCAAAGATCATCCCGTCCTGCTGCAATGTCAAATGCCAGCTCAAGCTCCTTTGCAGTAAATGCATTGTGAAGCACTCTGCCATAGTTGAGCAGAACCTCTTCTCCTGTATCATATCTCCTGAGGTTTTCAAGTGAAACCAGCGAGTCCACCTGCTGCGCACTTATTGTGAGTCCTGGCTTGAGCATCCTGTGATATTCAAATGAATTTGCAACCATAAAGCATGCGATGAAAACTTCCCATGGCCTCTCTCCGCTCAGTTTTGAGATTCTATCAAGCGCCTCATCACTGAATATCACTCCAAAATCCCATGCCGGGCTTTGAACGATATGCTCAAGCTCCTCTGGCCTGATTGGCGGTATGTATACAGTTGAAAACTTCGGGTCCCGGACTATTTCACTGTCAAATATCTCCTCGGTATTCCTGTGCTTGTGGCACACTACAATCAGGCTGACATTATCAGGGACTGCCTTGAACTGCCTTAGCATGGCCCGCATCTGCCCTTCTCCAAGACCCTCAAGTGCAATCAGCTCATCCATCCCAAGATATATCCTCTGGTCTATTGCTCCAAGAGCGCGGAGAGGATCGCACCTTTCAACCGGAATGTCTATTTTCATTTGCTTTAGGAATTCCACAACCTTTTCTTCAATAGAAGACAAAACTTCCTCTGCTGTCTTCGGGCTTTGGTCCTCGTGGATCTGGCTTCTCAAATCAAAGAACAGTCCGCTTGCCTTTTTTCCTGTGCAGATCCTGTCTATTGCGCCCATCATCAGCTCGGTTTTTCCAATCCTCCAAAGCCCCCTGACACAAACATGATTGCCACAATCCATTTTTCTCATTACGCTCTCTTCAAGAGGCTTTCTGCAGCGAAGCTTTGGCGGAAGCGCATACACTCCTTCAAAATACCTGTCTGTGAGTGTATTTCGGGATGGCTGGATCTTCATATTTAGAGTAATTGCAATTTTCTATTTATAAATGTATGGTAATTTGTTGTTTTTTATGATTATCTTAATTATGCCGGAAATCGAGTTTCACTTGCAGCAGCAATTTTTAGCAATCCATTTAAAGACACTCAAACTAAGATTTTTCTCAAGTAACATGGGATC
This sequence comes from Microcaldota archaeon, assembly GCA_964651995.1. Lineage (GTDB taxonomy): Archaea > Micrarchaeota > Micrarchaeia > Anstonellales > Bilamarchaeaceae > Bilamarchaeum. The sequence continues at coordinate 3,781 of CAZYZZ010000064.1, read as the reverse complement.
GTAGTATAACCAGGTAGTACGGCAGGCTCCAGATCCCGTCACTTATGTGACAATGTGAGGCCGTAACCTGCATATCGGGGTTCGAATCCCTGCGATCCCAAATATTAATACGAGATGATAAACATGCGTCAATATGCTATACTTGTTGCCTTATTGGTTCTCTTTGGATGTGTTTTGCCGGACCCTCCTGCAAATAACACTTCAACAAATATGACAGAAAATGTCACAGACAATGGTTCTGTAATTGTCCCTCCAGCAAACAATACAACAACAGCTCAGCCTCTTCCCCCGGGCTATACAACAAACCTTGGGGACTATGTCTGGGTAAACTATACGCTCTGGATCAATGGAACCGTCGTTGATACCAATAACGAGACTCTTGCAAAAGAAACCGGAATCCATAATCCAGCCCGTAACTACGCTCCATTTGGATTCAGCCTTGAGTTCAACAAAGGTGTCATTGACGGCTTTGTTCTCGGAACCTTTGGAATGGAGGTCAATGAAACCCAGCTCTTCAATGTAACTCCTGACCGGGGCTATGGTCCTTATGATCCGTCAAAGGTTGTAGTCATTGACCGGTACTACAACATGAGCCACTTTGAAGTTGTTCCAGCAGCATCACTGGAAGAGCAGGGACTTACAAACCTGACAGTCGGAACTGCATTCAACACTCCGATCGGAGATGTCTTTATCAATGATTCAAACGAGGAGAACATAACTCTCTTTTACCTGTTTATTGAAGGGCACTCATTCAGGATAAATGGAATTCCGCAGAAGATTGTCGAGACCGATACAGAAAACTGGTTTGCAACAATTGAATTCCTGCTTGATGAAAACAAGTCATATGTTCTTCCGGACCTTCAGACAGGAGCGCCGACAAACTTCAAAGTCATTGACAAGAATGACCAGAACATTACCCTTGATTCGAATCACATCTACGCCAATGAGACCCTGACTTTCGAGGTGACACTGATTGATGTCGAGCCTGGATCGCAAGCAGGCCAATAATACATTAATAATTTCCCTGAAGGGTTAATCTGATGGCTTGGCACAGCATTTCACTGAAGGAGGTTTTTTCCTCCCTGAAGGCTTCAAAGTCCGGGCTGACTGGGGCTGAAGCAAAGAAGAGGTTTGAATCAGGCGGACCAAACACGATATCGATAAAGAAGGAAATATCTCCTGTTTCAATTTTCATAAACCAGTTCAAGAATTTGCTTGTGCTTCTTCTTTTGTTTGCTGCCTTTGTTTCATTTATGATCGCTTATCTTGATCCTCATGATGGCGATTATATTGACGCAATACTCATCTTTGCAATAGTAATTGGAAATGCAGTCTTCGGCTTTTTCCAGGAATACAAGGCAGAAAAAACCATCGAAGCACTCACCAAGATGTCTGCTCCTCTTGCCCTTGTTATAAGGGACAAAAAAGAAATAGAGATACCGTCCGAACAAGTTGTCTGCGGCGATATCCTGGTTCTTGCAGAAGGGGACAAGGTTGCAGCAGATGCCAGGATCATAGAATCATTTTCAGTTTTTTGCGATGAATCTGCACTGACAGGAGAAAGCCTTCCGTCACAGAAGCAGGCAGGAGAAGTTTCTGAAAAAACTTCCCTTGCAGTGCGCAGCAATATGCTTTTCATGAATTCAGTAATCACAAGGGGGCGCGGGCTCGCAGTGGTTGTTGAGACCGGGCTTAAGACCGAAGTCGGAAAAATTGCAAAAGAGATTTCAGAAGCCCCTCAGAAAGTAACACAGTTCCAGCTTGAGATCGAGGATGTCGGGAAAAAGGTTTCCATGATCGTTGTACTGATGCTTGTTCTAATTGCAATGTCAAAATTCCTTCTTGGGGATGCTGATCTTCTTGTGATATTCACTACTGCAGTTGCTCTTGGAGTTGCAGCAATTCCCGAAGGGCTTCCTGCAGTTGTTACCCTTGCGCTTTCCATTGCAACAAACAGGATGCTGAAGCAGAATGCCCTGATGCGAAAGCTCTCAACAATCCAGGATCTTGGATCAGTTGATGTCATATGTACTGATAAGACAGGCACACTTACCGAGAATGTCATGACTGTCACAAAGGCATATGCCCTTGGAAGCGAATTTGAAATTACAGGAAAGGGACTTGGAAAGACCGGAAAATTCATCTCCAAAACCGGAACAGTCAAGGATCTTGATCTTCTCCTAAAGTGCGCGCTTCTCTGCAATGACTCAAAGGAAAATGGCGATGATTTTCGCGGTGACCCGACCGAGCTTGCTGTGCTTATTCCAGCATACAAGGCAGGCTATGACGTTGATGAAGTGCGCAAGTCCTTCAAAAGAATCGGAGAAGCTCCGTTTTCTTCTGAGCGAAAGCTCATGTCCACGCTCAATCAGAACAAGAACAAGAAATACGGTTTTGTAAAAGGCGCTCCGGAAGTCCTCATAACAAAATGCACTTCCATCATGACTCCCTCCGGAGTAAAGAAGCTCACTGCAAAGGAGCGTGAAAAGCTTCTTGATAAAAACAAGGAGATGGCAGCAGCAGCGCTCCGTGTTCTTGGATTTGGATACAAGGAAAATCCAAAATCAGCAAGTGAGGGGGATCTTGAATCCGGCCTCACTTTCCTTGGCCTGATGGGGATGCGGGACCCTCCGCGCGAAGGGGTTGGCAAGGCAATAGAAGACTGCAGATCAGCTGGAATCCGCGTGATCATGATTACAGGGGACAACAAGTATACTGCCGAGGCAATAGGAGAAGAGCTCGGATTCAGGGGAAAATGCATCACTGGCCTTGAGCTTGATGAACTTTCAGAAGCCGAGTTTTCAAAAATTGTTGAAAGCCACGACATTTATGCACGCACAAGCCCAAAGCACAAGGTCATGCTTCTCAAGGCGCTCCAGAACAACCGCCATATAGTCTGCATGACTGGTGATGGCGTCAATGATGCTGCTGCGATCAAGAATTCCGATGTCGGAATCGCAATGGGAATCCGAGGAACCGAAGTTACAAAGCAAGCGAGCGATGTCATAATCCTTGACGATAATTTCATCTCAATTCGAAATGCAATTTCTGAAGGCAGAGGAACATTTGTCAATATCCGGAAGTTTGTCACACTTCTTCTTGGAGCCAACATGTCTGAGGTCCTTGCTGTTTTCATCGCATCAATAACATTCCTTGGCCTTGGCCCGAAGATTGCCATCCAGCTTCTTTGGATAAATCTTCTTACCGATGGACTTCCTGCTCTTGCACTTGGCGCAGATCCGGCAACAAAAAACATAATGGATGAAAAGCCAAGATCAAAGGGCGAGCGCATCCTCAACGGTGAGGCGCTCTACTTCATAATCTGGATGGGAATAGTCGAGGCACTTGCTGTGATTTCCATCTATGCATACTACCATATGTTTGACGATATTGCAAAGGCATACACTATATTCTTCACCGCATTTGTGATATACGAGATGATAAGCGTCTATCTTGTCCGCTGGAGATACAAGACACCGATCCTCTCAAACAAATGGCTTCATCTGACCATAATACTTTCGCTGGCACTGCAGCTTTATGTCCTCTATGGAGGCATTGGACACTGGTTTGGCATTGTTCCGCTTGCAGGCTCTGACTGGCTGATCATCTTGGGAGTTGGAACCTTATTCATAGCCATCATGTCGCTTGCAATGGCACTTGAGCCCATGTTAAATGGAAAAGCCCTCAGAAAACAAGGTTTATAAACATATTCGCTGACTATAAATTATAATTCTCCCAAGTTGATATCATGGATAGCGCAAAGCAGGCTCAAGGTGTTCAA
>CAZYZZ010000063.1:0-6574 GCA_964651995.1 Microcaldota archaeon | reverse complement strand
CTTGAGATATTCTTTGGAAAATCAAATGTTGAGCAGATAAAAAGAAAGGATGAGGACTTTGTCTGGCTGCAGCAGATAGGAGGGGAGCTTCACGCGCACATACTAAAGAGCCAGAATGGAGTAATCTGCAGGAGCGAAAACCAGAAAATCCAGATAAAGCATGAGGAGAATCCGGAAGTTGCATTTTTCATGCAGTATTACGGAGGCCGCAATACCAGTGAAGTTGTCTACAGCAACATGGAAGAAAAGCAGATAAAACTCCTGAATTCCACGCTGGGGCAGGAATTCAAAAAACCATCAAAGGCAAAGATGAAGGTGCTTGAGATTGCAGCAAATTCAATCATGCACAATAAGATAGATCCTTCGGTTTTAGAGCTGCAGGAAATCCTTGAGATGAAGGACAGTCCGGTAATTATAGAGACATTTGACATTTCAACCCTTCTTGGAACAAATTCTGTCGGCTCTATGGTAAGATTTGTCAATGGAAAGCCTGATAAGCAGGGATACAGGAGATTCAGGATAAAAACTGTCGAGGGACAGGATGATTTTGCCATGATGAAGGAGGTTGTTGGCAGAAGATATTCGAGGATCCTATCAGAAGGCGGACAGCTTCCGGACCTGATTCTCATTGATGGAGGACCCGGGCAACTGCATTTTGCAATTGAAGCTCTTGATGAGCTTGGAATCGATAAAACAATAGTTTCTCTTGCAAAGCGGGAAGAGGAAGTATATGTTCCAAATAAAATGGAGCCGCTTGAGATGGATAAAAAATCCCCTGCACTGAAACTGCTCCAGAGATGCAGGGATGAGGCTCATCGATTTGCAATAGCATACCACAGGAAAAGACGAGAGAAGGACATGTGAGGAACCTAGGCTAAATATAAAAAGATCGGATGAGATTATCATTCGATAATGATGATGGAGCTATCCAGAGAAGAGCAAAGAATGCTAGATGGAGAAGTGAGCCAGGCAGCATCGCAATCCATGGAAATTCTCGTTGCACTTGGAAAGATATATGGCGCAAAGAGAATGATTCCGATTACAAGTGCCCAGGTCTCAGGAGTATCATATAAGACAATTGGCCAGGCTGGCCTTGAATACCTGGAGGACCTTGTAGAAAAAGGAGCAAAGACTGTTGTGCCTACATTCCTGAATCCTGCTGGGATGGACAGGGAACAATGGAGAGAAATGAAAATTCCTGAAGATTTTGCAAAGAAGCAGATCAAGGTCCTTGATGCATATGCAAAGATGGGGATAATGAAAACCTGCACATGCGCGCCATATTTCATTGGGATAAGGCCCAAAGTCGGAGAGCATGTTGCCTGGGCAGAATCAAGCGCAGTCTCATTTGCAAACTCTGTTCTTGGAGCAAGAACAAACCGTGAGGGCGGACCATCTGCCCTTGCTGCTGCAATTTGCGGAGTAACACCAGAATACGGACTGCACCTTGATGAGAACAGGAAGGCAAAACTGGTCATCCGCGTGGACTGCAAGCTCAAGAGCACAGCAGATTTCGGAGCCATGGGCCATGCAGTTGGAAAGCTTGTGAGGAGGCTTAAGCCTGCTTTTACAGGAATAGAATCTGCAACAGAAGAGCAGTTGAAGGTCCTTGGAGCTTCGATGGCAGCAACAGGCTCGGTCCCGCTCTACTATGTAAAGGGCATCACTCCGGAATACAAGCTAGATGGTCTTGTGGAGGAGATGGTTTTTACTGATGATGATCTCAAGGAAGCCAAAGCAGAGCTTGACAGCGGAGAAAGGCCGCAGCTGGTTACAATTGGCTGCCCTCACGCATCACTAAAGGAAATTGAGGACATTGCACAGATGGTCAGTGACAAGAAGCCAACATGCGATTTCTGGATCTGCACTTCAAGAAAAATCAAGAAGATGGCAATAGAAAAAGGGTATAACAAGCCAATTGAAGCTGCAGGAGGAAAAATAGTTGCAGATACCTGCATGGTAGTATGCCCACTTGAATCAATGGGACTGAACATAACAGGAACAAATTCCGGAAAGGCAGCAAAATATCTCCCGAATCTGTGCAAACAGAAAGTTGCATTCGGAGATCTTGAGGATATTTTGTACAGGTGAAGAAATGAATCTGAGCAAGAGAGAGCAGGAGATTCTTGAATCAATAAAGATCGCATCAGAAAATGATCCGAAGAATCCTGAGTTTCCTGCAGATGATCCGAAATTCCCTGCAACGCCTACTTATCAGATCAAAGTCCAGGGTTTCAAGAACGTATGGCTTAAGGATGAGAGCTATAATCCGACAGGAACGCATAAGGACCGTATGGCATGGGAGATGGCAGTCACTTACAGGGACTTCCTGCTAGCAAAAAAAAGAGGACAGACCAGTAGGCAACTGCCGCAATTTTCAATTGTAAGCTCTGGCTCTGCGGCCTTTGCAATTGGAACAGTATTGAAGAGATATAATCTGCCAAAATTGAAGGTGCTTGTTGACAAAAACCTTGACAAAAAAATACTTGAGAGCCTGAAGCAGAATCATTGTGAAATTTACCAGACAGACTTGTCAATAAAGGCATTTACCTGGAAGGAAATCCTTGAGATGACAGAAAATGAAGAAGGCTTTGACATCACTTCAGCAGATGCACTTGATCCAACAACAAGATTTTATGACTGGCTAAGCTATGAGATCATCAACAATTCGCCTGATTATGTTTTCATTCCTTTTGGAACAGGGAACCTATATGAGAATGTCCTTAACATAAACAAAAAAGAAGTATCAAGCAAAAACCATGACCCTCGTTTTTCCGGAGATGTGAAAAAACTCAGGGCATGCAACTTTATCGGATCAACCTCGGATAATCCAAAAACCAAGGCAGACAAGCTCTATTCACCGCACCTGCCGTTCGTACACTTTAGCGAACAGTGGCTGAACCTTTACAAGACAGCTGGTTTTTGTGGGTTGGAATCAGATGTGCACCTGGTAAAGGAGGAATATCTGGAAAAAGCAATGGATCTTGCAACAGGGCAGGGAGTAAAATGCGAATACTCTGGAATCGCAGGGCTTGCATTGATGCTGCAGATGGAAGAGAAGCTGCCAAAGGATAAGAAATACCTGATAGTAAATACAGGAAAAACAAAGCAAGGGTGATCAGATGGAAATTAAAGCACGAAGCATATGCAAAGGAAAGGCAAGCGGAGAAGTGCTGCTTAGCACAGAGCCAATAGGATTCCTTGGTGGAGTTGATCCGGAGACCGGCAATGTAATAGAAAAAGGCCATGTGCTTGAAGGGCAGAACATTTCCGGCAAGGTACTTGTTTTTCCAAATGGCAAGGGATCCACAGTTGGATCTTATGTTATGCTTCAGCTTGCCAAAAACAACAAGGCGCCTGCTGCAATCATCAACATTTCTGCAGAGCCTATAATCATAGCAGGAGCAATAATATCGAAAATCCCGATGGTGGACAGCCCTGATCAGGACATATTCTCGATTCTAAAAAATGGACAGATGGCAGAAGTAGATGGAGAAAAAGGAATTATCAGCTTTCAATAACCCTAAGCTCAAGGGTGGGGATTCTGCTCAAAGCCAGCCTTATCCTGTCTCGTGTTTCCCGGTGGGGATGGTTTGCATGCTTCACAAGGGTTGGAAGTGCTCTTGCATCGCCAAGTGCAGCCAATGCTTCTGAAACAGTGCACTTGGTAAGAGCGCCCCATTTTTCAAAAGCCTCAAGAAGTGCCGGCAGGGTTTCTACTGCTTTTTCTGGGCTAGTCTTTGCAAGCTCTGCAATATCAACACATGCTTTTGACCTGGAAGTAAAATCTCCGGTTTTGAGCATTTTAACCAAAGTCGGAACATCAGTAACGTGATTCTGGGCACTCGGCAACTTCTTTAGAGTATCTAGTATCGGAGCATAGCTGGGCATGTTCCTGATAGTTACTGCTGATTGGGATCTTTGAAATCTACTGGTCATGGAAATCAAATGATATTATGCCAGCAAAGATTTATAAATGTGTACAAAAATAGAAAAACGTGGGAGATAAAGGTTTGGTGAGATCGGCTCTAAAGAACTAGTTAATCGAGCCTTCCATGCACCTGTCTCCCTTGCAGATATGATCTTCAGGACACTGGACATCATCGTAGTCGATATCATTGCCATAGCAGAAATATTCACGCAGTTTGTAGTCGTTGATGCAGTCATCGTGCTCTTCGCGGTCATAGAGAATTGTTGTTCCATCCTTGTAAATATCATAGCCGTCATCAGTATCACTGCAGCTGCTCTCAACGCATTTTCCGCCAGCGCACTGGTAGCCGCTTCCGCACTCAAGCTCTTCTGTAATAGCAGTGCCATTGACAGTGCATGAATGCTCGATCAAAAGGCCCTCATCCTCGCACTCGTCCCATTTGTCAAATGGAATAGCAAGGCCATGGGAAACAACTGTCCTTCCACGGACAAACAGATCTGCTCCTTCATCAGTTTCACTGCAGACATCAACAAGCTCTTCGCATGCACCTGCACTGCACCTGTATCCTGAGGGACATTGGCTGTTTGCAGAGCGCACTGCATTCTCCTTGCAATAGTAGTCTTTTACAGTAGTAAAATCAATGCAGTAGTCTTCCTGCGTCGTTCCGTTTACAGTAATCTGGTCAGCAGAAAACACATCTGGCTCAATTGGGCCATAGCAGTTGTAATCAGGCTTCTCTGGTTCAGGCTCAAGGCATCTTCCATCTTCGCAACCAGCATCGCAGAGGATGGTGGCATTTTCCGGCTCGTTTTCAACACATGCATACTCGACAAGATAGGTTGAATCGGTGCAGTAGTCATCAAAGGAATCGCTGCCAAAGACAACAGTTCCCTGCACCTTGGACTCTATCCCATCATCAGACTCAACACAGTCAGGAGCAGGACATTCTCCTTCGGTAAAGCTCAGATTGAGAAGCTCTGCATCGCAGTCAGTCTCGTATGTATTTCCATCAGAGCCGCAGACAGGACCGGCGCAGTCAGTTACATTGGTCTGGTTCACTTCAGTCTGATTTGAGACGTTTGTAATATTAGTCTCATTCAACTGTGGATCTGGCTGGCTGGTGCAGCCAAAAACTAAAAGAGCTAGTAATAATAGAATGATGCCTCTCATGAGGCTATTTTCAAGATAAATTTCTTAAAAGTTTGTTTAGAGATACACTTTAAGCCAATAAAAGCCATTTTAAAGGTTCCTCACAAATATATATTATTGAAAACAGTAAGAAGGTGGGATATTTGAAAAACTTAAGAAAAGATAAGAAAGGAAATGACAGGAAAGGCCAGGTTAAGAAAGCACTTGCAAAAGCAGCAGTACTTGCTGCAGGAATTATGCTCGGAACCACTGCGGTTGCAGCATGCAGCCCTGAATATAACATTACCTTGATTCCATATGAAGAGGATGCCGGAGTCAATCCAGAGAACTGCTTGCAGAATAATGATGCAGTACTCGTAGCTGTCGAGGCTTGCAACATGATAAGCGAGCCTGAAGTCAGAGAAGGAGACATACTAGTTATAGGAACTGCCGGAATTGAAGCGAGCATGGTCGTGGATGTAGGCAGCACAAAGGGCATCAGAGTAAATGGATTGGACGAAGAAGCTGGATGTACAGTAGTCGACACTCAGGACATTGTTCCAGGCGAAACAAGAGTTGTCACAGTCGGCGGCGAACTTCACCAGGTTGAACTTGTAAGTTTGGAATATGACAGCGTTGGTGCAAGAATGGAAATGAATGTGACTCCGGGCTGTTATGAGCCTGTAGAAGAGTGATTTATTTCATCAAAACCAATTCTTTTTCTTTTCTCTCTATAGCCCCATTTTAGAAGCACTTCCAGATTGCAAACATCAGCAGCATTATATCTGATCAAACGGTCCAGAGCTTCTTCTGAATCCTTCTTCTTGTATTCTCTCCACATCTTCACTGCATCATAGCCAGTGAGTCCTTTGAGATCATCCTGGCGTTCCATGCCAAATTGCTCTTCGATCTTCTTCAGCCCTCCGCGAACATCAAGAGACTGGAGCAAAAACCTCAGATCAACATGGATAGGTGGAAGAGGAATAGACATCTCCCTTCGTATGAATGGAAGGTCGAACAGTGATCCGTTAAAAGTTGCAACTGCATCAAACTTCCTTATATCATCCTTGAATTCGTGGAGGTTCCGGCCTTTTACATAGCTTTTTGTTTTTGATCCGTCATAGACGCCAATAACTGTGATATAGTCTCTCGCGCAGCAACCGGTTGTCTCAATATCAAGATATGCTACTTTCTTATAATGGGGAAAACAACGCCATGTTTCGCTGCTTGGAAGTATATTTCCAAAGTGATGGCCATCGAGGTTTTCAAGAGCGACCTTGGACCTTGCAACAAGTGAGCAGGAATCCTTGTGGAAAGGGGAAGAGCCAAACCTGGAGAGAAAATCATCCCAGGTCATAATCCCGCTTTTCCAGAGCTTTTTTTCACGTGTAGGGCCGAAGCTCGGAAGAAAAATAAATGAGTTTTCAAGCATAGCAGTGAATTCTCAAGAATACTTATTAAATTAATCCACAAAATCAGTGCAGGGATTGTTTATGGACATTAAATTAATGAAAA
>CAZYZZ010000062.1:0-6587 GCA_964651995.1 Microcaldota archaeon | reverse complement strand
CCAGCAAAAGAGGTCTCCATCATTTGATCTATGAGATTACTGATAACAGCATTGATGAGGCTCTTGCCGGACACTGCAATGAGATCTCAGTAGTGCTTCACAAAGACGGATCGGTAACTGCAAGGGACAATGGAAGAGGAATTCCTGTAGACACGCACAAATCAGGAAAATCCGCGCTTGAGGTTGTCTCAAGCTCGCTGCACGCTGGCGGAAAGTTTGCCAAAAAAGCATACAAGGTATCAGGCGGACTTCACGGAGTTGGTATGAGCGTTGTCAATGCGCTTTCCGAATGGATGAAAATAGAGGTTCACAGGGATGGAAAGATCCATACGATCGGTTATGGAAGAGGAAGGCTCACTGAAGAGGCAAAGGTTATTGGAGAGAGCAGCGACCATGGAACAATTGTCCGCTTCATGCCTGATGAGCAGATATTCCCGGCTCGGGAATTTGACTTTGCATACCTTAAAGAGCGGTTCATGGAGCTTGCATTTCTCAACAAGGGACTTCGGATAATTGTTGTTGATGAGAGAAATGACAAAAGGGAGGAATTTTTCTTTGAAGGAGGAATCAGGGAATTCGTTGAACACCTGAACAAGGCAAGAAATCAGCTTCATGCAGCCTATTTCTTTGAAAAGAAAAACGAGCATGTTGAAATTGAAGTTGCAGTCCAGTATACTGACAGCTACAATGAGATGATCTACAGTTTTGTAAACAACATCAAGACAATTGAGGGCGGAACGCATCTCACTGGATTCAGGACAGCGCTGACAAGGGTGATAAACGATTATGTCAAGTCCAACAAGATCATCAAGGAAGACAAGAGAATAACAGGAGATGATGCCCTTGAGGGCCTCACTGCAGTTATCAGCGTGAGAGTGCAGGAGCCCCAGTTTGAAGGACAGACAAAAACAAAGCTTGGAAACAGTGAGATCAGAGGGGCAGTTGACAGCATTGTCTTTGATACTCTAAAGACATACCTTGAAGAGCATCCGGATGAGGCAAAGAACATCTGTGCAAAGATCGTAAACTCAATGGAAGCGCGGGAAGCAGCGCAAAAGGCAAAGGAACTGATCCGAAGGAAGAACGTATTTGAAAGCAGCCTCCTTCCTGGAAAGCTTGCTGACTGCAGCGAGCAGGATCCTGCCAAATCAGAGCTTTATCTGGTTGAGGGAGATTCTGCAGGCGGCAGCTCGAAACAGGCAAGAGACAGGAGATTCCAGGCCATCTTGCCGCTTCGCGGTAAGATCCTCAATGTGGAAAAGGCTCCTATTCACAAGGTGTTTGCAAGCGAGGAGATCAAGAACATGGTCCTCTCCATCGGAGCCGGCTTCAAGGATGACTTTGATCCGAACAAGGTGAGGTATCACAAGATAGTTATAATGACAGATGCAGATGTGGACGGAAGCCACATTAGGACATTGATTTTGACGCTCTTCTACAGATATTTCAAATCAATAATTGAGCTTGGCTACTTGTATATAGCACAGCCTCCGCTCTACAGGATTGCAAGGGGGAAAAACGTGCAGTATGCATATTCTGATGAAGAGCTTGAGAAGAAACTGGAGGAAGTTGGACAAAATGCCAATATCCAGAGATACAAAGGTCTTGGTGAAATGAACCCTGGCCAACTCTGGGAGACTACAATGAATCCTGAGACAAGGACACTGCAGAGAGTAACAATAGAGGATGCTATTGTCGCAGATGAGATATTCACTATTTTAATGGGAGATGCAGTTGAACCAAGGCGAGAGTTCATAGAGCAAAACGCGGTGTACGTGAAGAATCTTGATGTGTAAGGAGGTAATTGATATGAGTGAAAACATCGTACTAAAACCAATTGAAAAGGACATGAAAGACAGTTACCTCGACTATGCAATGTCTGTTATCATCGGGCGTGCAATTCCTGATGTCCGCGATGGGCTCAAGCCTGTCCACAGGAGAATCCTCTATGCCATGCATGAGCTTGGAAATGTATATGGAAAGCCATACAAGAAGAGCGCCCGTGTTGTTGGTGAGACTCTAGGTAAATACCACCCCCATGGAGATAGTGCAATTTATGATGCTCTTGTCCGTATGGCCCAGCCATTTTCGCTGAGATACATGCTTGTTGACGGACAGGGAAATATGGGTTCGGTTGACGGGGACAGCCCTGCTGCCATGCGTTATACGGAGGTCAGGATGGGCAAGATGTCTGCTGAGATGCTCGGGGATCTTGACAAGGAGACTGTTGAGTGGGCAGACAACTTTGACGGATCGCTTAAAGAACCGCTGTGCCTTCCATCAAAGGTTCCGAACCTTCTTGTCAACGGATCATCGGGCATTGCAGTTGGTATGGCAACAAACATCCCGCCGCATAACCTTAGGGAAGTGATTGACGGAACCATTGCTGTTATTGATGGGGCGGAGGAAGAGGAGATTCTCAAGATTGTCCATGGACCTGATTTCCCAACAGGAGGAATCATTGTCGGAAGATCCGGCATAATCAAGGCATACAAAACCGGAAGGGGAACAATCAGGGTAAGGGGAAAAATCACCAAGGATGAGAAGAGAAAAGCGCTCATTGTAAGCGAGATTCCATACCAGGTAACCAAGACAAACATCATTGAATCAATTGTAAATGCAGTCAAAAACAAGAAGATAGAAGGAATCTCAGGAGTCCATGACCGTTCAGACAAGGAGGGTATGGAGATTGTAATTGACATCAAAAGAGGCCATGACTATGACGTGGTCATGAACCAGCTCTATGCGCACACATCGCTTCAGACAACATTTGGTATCATCAACCTTTCAATTGTCGGAAAGCAGCCAAAGGTGCTTGGCCTTCATTCAATGATCACTGAATTCATTGACTTCAGAAAGGAGATCATCCGAAGAAGATGCGAGTTTGAGCTCAAGGAAGCAGAAGCCCGGGCGCACATACTTGAGGGGCTGAAGATTGCACTTGAGAATATTGATCCGATTGTTGCATTTCTTAAAAAATCAAAGGATGTTGCAGAGGCCCGCGCAGGGCTTATGGAGACTTATAAACTCTCTGAAAAGCAGGCAAATGCAATACTTGACATGAAGCTCTCAAAGCTTATCGCACTTGAGAGGGAAAAGATCGAAAACGAATACCAGGAGCTTATGAAAAAGATCAACTGGCTCAAGGAAGTGCTTGGGGATATTGGAAAGATTCTGCAGATAATCAAGGAAGAGCTTGAATCTGTCAAAGCATCATATGGTGATGAGAGAAGAACCGAGATTTCTGATTCAGAGGATGATCTTGATATTGAGGACCTCATTCCAAACGAAAAGGTCGTCATTGCAATTACAAGCAGAGGATATGTCAAGAGAATCAGTGTTGAAGAATACAGGGCCCAGCACAGGGGAGGAAAAGGAGTCATCGGTACTGGAACAAAGGACGAAGACTTTGTTGAGGACATCATAGTTACCAGGAACCACAACTACCTGATGCTCTTTACAGATAAGGGAAGGGTGTTCTGGCTCAAGGCATACAGGATACCTGAAAGTGGCAGATATGCGACTGGAAAAACACTTGTCAGCCTGCTGGAGCTCAAGGATGAGAAAGTCACTTCCTGGATCAGCGTTGACAGGTTTGACAGCGGAGAATTCCTTGTCATGACAACCAAGAAGGGAATTGTCAAGAGAACTGCGCTTGAAAACTTCAAGAATGTCAGAAGAGGAGGAATCATTGCAATCACCCTGAAGGAGGGAGACGGGCTTGTTGAAGTTAGGAAAACCGATGGAGAGCAGGAGCTTATTATTGCAACCAAGAGGGGCCAGTCAATCAGGTTCAAGGAAGCAGATGCCAGGGAAATTGGCAGAACCGGCCAGGGCGTGATTGGTATCCGCCTCAAAGGAGAGGGCGATGAAGTTGTTGGAACTGCGGTCTGCAAGAAACCAGCGCTTTTGACAATCACAGAAAACGGCTATGGAAAGAGGACTGCAATAGATGAGTACAGGCTTCAGTCCAGAGGTGGATCCGGAGTAATCAACATCAAAACCGAAGGAAGAAACGGAGATGTTGTCGGAATCCGGGCTGTTGATGAGAGCGATGAATTCATCCTCATGACCTCAGGTGGCCAGGCAATTCGGACTTATGTGAAAGATATTTCAGTAATTGGAAGAAACACCCAGGGAGTGCGGATAATCAGGCTCAAGGAAGACGAAAAGGTTGCCACCTTTGCAGTTGTTCCAAAAGAGGAAAAGATAATTGAGGAAGGCGAGGATAAGCCTGAGCAATCCAATGTGGAGAAGGAAGAGCTTCCTAAAGCAGAGGAAACAAAACCTCCGGAAGCTGAATCCACACCAGAACAACCTACAGAAACAAAACCTACTGAAGGAGAGTCTTCGTAGCTTCCAGAAGATAGGCTAAGCAGTCTTCTTTTTTTCCCTGTTTTTTGTTCCATTTTTTTACTATTTCTTTATACTGGTCAAGTTCAGTTGTGAAAATCTTCTTCTCAAGGTCAGGTTTTCTGATTCTGAAGAGAAGCTGTGAAGTGAGAGGGCAGAATCTTGTATTTACTGAGTTGTTTATAGTATGGGGATAGCGCCTGCATGAGAGGGGTGCGGATTTGTAGATTGTGCAGAGATTTTCTTTTATGAAATAGCATGGATGTGATTTGATTCCAAGTATTGCTGATCTGGCATTTTCAAAATCAAGGACAGTGTCAGGATCATAAGTAAGCAGGCGCACAGGATGAAGGATTGCAAATTCTTCCGGATCTTTTTTGGATGCTATTGATGCCCTGTGAATATCAAAAGAAGTGACTGTGATCGTGTAGGTCTTGCAGCACATAGCAGAGCAGGCGGTGCAGGGGTTGATCATTTTTTAGCCTTGAGCAGCTTTGCAACCTCTGCAGGATCAACCTGCAGGCGGTGCTTTGCCATGATTGCCTTGAGGTCATGATTTTCATCTTCAATGATCTTTTTCAGCTCATCTCCTGTGATCTTCTGCAGCCGATAGACCTTGACAACTGACTCTGCACTTGCTCCTTTTGCCATTCCCTTGAGGACTTCAGGAATAGCTGCCTTGACAAAAGTATCCTTATTGAATTCCTCAAACATATCAAGGAGAGCCTTTTCAACATCCTGGAATTCGATTCCTTCCCTTCGAAGTGAGACCAGAGTATTTTCGATGGTAGTCGCAGCAATCTTTGGATCTGCCTTTGCTTTGACCAAAAGCTCAAAGACATGCAGATATCTTGACTTGATCATCTTGGCAGCAAGTTCCTTGTTTAGAAGCTTTTCAAGTTTCTTCTGCTTGTCTTCAAGGGACTCGGTCGATTCAACTGATTCTAAAAGTTCCTTGGTAACCGGAATTGGCGGAACATCTGTTTCTGGATACAGCCTTGCTTTTCCAGGAAGAGGGCGCATGTAGCTTGAAGTTGCATCAGGATTTGCCTTCCTTGTTTCTTCTGGAACAAATTCCATGTTTGCCCTCTGGATTACATATTCCAAAGCAGCCTTTGCCTGCGG
The DNA here is from genome assembly GCA_964651995.1 of Microcaldota archaeon. Taxonomy (GTDB): domain Archaea; phylum Micrarchaeota; class Micrarchaeia; order Anstonellales; family Bilamarchaeaceae; genus Bilamarchaeum. The sequence goes on along the minus strand of CAZYZZ010000062.1, from coordinate 1,109 downwards.
CTCTGGAGCAACTACAAGTGCAAAGCACTCTCCAAGCTGTTTTTGCAGGTGCCTTTGTTCATCTTCTGAGATTTTATACTTGGAAAGGTTTTCATCTGAATGGATGATGCCTTTTACTCCTGCCATCTTAGCATAGTTGCTGAGCTCTGTTCCAAAGCGCTTCTTTGGCTGGAGCTCGCGCCCCAGGATTCCGGCAAAGCCTGGAAGAGACTGGCCAAGCACAACTGAGCCGGATTCAAGGCCTTTTTTGATGAGAGTAGCATCGGTTTTCTTGAAAATAGAAGTTACATCGCAGATTGATTTTTTTACTCCTGCAACCTGTTTTGAGCGAAGATCATGGATTATCTTTAGAAGCTCCAGCTGGCGCTTTGATTCGTTTTCAACAAGGTCCGGGAGCATCTTGAGGTCCTGCGCGCCCTTGATCTCAACTCTTGCTCCTCCTTCTGTTGAAATGTTGACATCCTGGCGGATTGTGCCAAGGCCTCTTGCAACTTTCCCGGTTGCACGGAGGATCATTCCTATTTTTTCTGCAGTTTCACGAAGGTGGGCAGCATCCTTGATATCAGGAGCAGTAGTGATCTCAACCAGTGGAATTCCAAGCCGGTCAAGACGGTAGGATGCCTTGGAATCAGAGGATGATATTATTCCGGCACTCTCTTCCTCAAGCGCTATGCTCGTTATTCTCACTGAACCTTTGGAAGTGTGCACATGACCGTTTAGTGCAATCACCGAAGTCCTCTGGAAGCCTGATGTGTTGCTACCATCAATTACTATTTTTCTCATGACATAGACTTCTTCAACAATGGTTGCATTGAGCTGTTTTGCAATCTCAAGTGCAATCAGAAGGGCCTTGCGATTCATGTTCCTTGGAGGCTCTTCGTCCATCTCAACCAGGCAGTTGTTTTCAGAGAATACATGATATTCGAATAATCTCCTTTTTGCAGATTCGACCCTTGATGCATCATCGGTTTCCCCAAGTTCGCTGAGAACAGGATGAAGTTTTCTCTGTATTGTAAATACCGGCTCTCCTTCTGTCAGGTTGGATGAACAGTTACAAAACAGTTTGCTGCTATCAAGTCTTTGGTGAATTTCAATACCTATTTTCATAA